>NZ_FLQY01000022.1 GCF_900089945.1 Candidatus Propionivibrio aalborgensis
TTTTTCTCTTTCAGAGCGACGGCCAGCGTATCGTCCGGTATGACACCCCACACGCCATCTGTGCAGAGCGCCAGCACATCGCCAGCCACAAGAGGTGTTTTGCGCGAAAACTCGATCTCGGGAGACTGTTGACCACCAAGGCAGCTATAGACCTTGTTGCGGTCCGGGTGCACGGCCGCTTGTGACTCGTTGATCAAGCCCTGATCAATCAGCAACTGAACGCGCGAGTGATCGCGCGTGTGAGTAACCACTTTTCCACCACGCAATAGATAAAGTCGTGAGTCGCCTGCATGTGCCCAATAGGCAATGTTGTCCTGGATGATGCAGGCCACGCAGGTTGTTCGCGGCGAATCCTTGAGCTTGTGAGCATCGGTAAAATCGACGATCGCACGATGCGCGGTGGTCATCGCCTTATGCAAGAACATGAAGGGATCTCGAATCTCGGGTTTGGCGTCACGCTGAAAGGTTTCGACGAGTACCTGTACGGCGATTTGCGCTGCGACCTCGCCGTAGTAGTGCCCGCCCATTCCGTCTGCAATGACCAGCAACAGGGCATCACGCGAATAGCAATGGGCCAGTCTGTCCTCGTTGTTGGCGCGCTTGCCTGGTCGGCTTTCTTGATAAATTGTGAATTTCACTGGACCTCAATCTTTCTCTTGAATTTTCCTACCACGTGGTCAAGCCAGTGCTTTTTCCGCAGTTCCGGTTTGGGGACCTTCTTTGTCAGCGCTTTTTGCAGGGCAAAGACGCTTTGCGGCCGACTCAGATGATCAAGCGACAAACACCAATCTACCGTTTTGAGCAATTGCTCCGAGTATTGACCTTGCCAACGTATCATGGCGGGAATTACTTTGTCCTTTTCCTGCCGGCTATCGGC
>NZ_FLQY01000023.1 GCF_900089945.1 Candidatus Propionivibrio aalborgensis
TCACTGGCCAGTGTCTGTCGCGCGGCGCCGAAATCAATCAATACCGGGGTGTAGTCGTTACGCATGTAGACATTGGATGGCTTGATGTCGAGATGCAGCAGTTTGTGCGCGTGAACCTCACGCAGACCATTGAGCAGTTTGGTAAATACGTTGCGGATGAAGTTTTCGGTAACCACCGCCCTGTTCTTCTGAATGAACTCTTGCAGCGTACGCCCCTGCTCGTATTCCATCACCATATAGACGGTGTCATTTCCCCGGAAGAAGTTCAACACGCGGATTACGTTCGGATGGGAAAGCTTGGCCAGCGCGCGACCTTCCTCAAAAAAACACTTCATTCCATAGCGAAAGGCCGGCATGTGCTCGTCACTGATGACCGGTTTGATTCCGCCCTCGCCACGCAAAGCGAGACTATTTGGCAGATATTCCTTGATGGCCACAAACTTGCCCTCGGGATCGGTGGCCAGATAGACGATCGAAAACCCGCCCAAAGAAAGCTGATGCTCGATGTGATATACATCGAGTTGGAAGCCGGAAGGGAGAGCGTGGTTCGCTTGTTGCGCCATCAATATCGAAGCTATCATGTGGTTTTCTGGCCATTTTCAGGCTTTGGCAGTGCACTGTAAAGCAAACCGCTAACTCGCCACCAAATTCATCAGGACTCAAATGATCTTTAGCATGACCGGGTATGCCGCGAGAACGCTTGACGTTGATTGTGGCGCGTTGCATATCGAGCTGAAAAGCGTCAATTCGCGCTACCTTGATTTCCAGTTTCGTCTGAGCGATGAATTGCGCATTGTCGAACCGGCACTGCGTGAACTGTTCGCTTCACGACTGACTCGCGGCAAGCTTGAATGCCGACTTAATTTTGTTTCAGCGACGGCGCACGCTCAATCGCTTGTACTCAACGTAGAACTGCTCCAGCGCCTGAAGTCCTTTGACGACAGGATTCGCAGCGAGCTGGTAAATGCTGCGCCGCTTGCCGTAAGCGATGTGTTGCGCTGGCCCGGGATGTTTGCCGAAGACGCGCTGGACATCGAAGCTCTGCTTCCAGACTGTCTGATCGTGGCCAAAGATGTGCTGGAGGACTTCAGCGCCAGTCGCGCGCGCGAGGGTGAAAAACTGGCCGCCGTGATTCTCGAGCGGGTAGCCCGCATGCGCGAACTGGTTCGCGAAGTAGCCCCCCGGATCCCTGCAGCTCAGGCGGCATTCCAGGAGAAGCTCAAGCAGCGTTTGTTCGATGCGATCCACTCGGTCGACGACGAACGTATTCGACAGGAAGTGGCTGTTTTCGCCGTGCGTATCGACGTCGCCGAAGAACTGGCGCGTCTGTCTACCCACCTTGACGAGGTTGAGCGCGTGCTGAAAGCGGGCGGCGCTTGCGGTAAACGCCTCGATTTCCTGATGCAGGAACTCAATCGGGAGGCCAATACCCTCGGTTCCAAATCGGTGGTCAGCGAAGTATCCCAGACGGCGATGGAACTGAAACTGCTGATCGAGCAAATGCGCGAACAGATCCAGAACTTGGAGTGATGATGCTCGGCCGCCCGCGCAAAAGCCGCAGGCTCTGGTTGGTGTTTTTTGCGCTGGCGGCCTGCCTGATCGCCGAAGCTTTGCTGCGTGGCGGCGTACTCAACCCGGTTGATCAACGGCTGCAGGATTTCTGGTTTCAGTGGCAGGGCGTACGGGCGGAAGCTCGACACGTCGGTATTGTCGCCCTTGACGAGGATACCCTCGCGGCGTATCCGGATGACCCGATGATTTTCTGGACTGATCGACTGGCCGTCGCCGTAGCACGCTTGCGCGAAGTGGGCGCTAACGTGGTCGGACTCGACATGCTGCTCAGCATCAGCCCCGAACGTTGGCTCGGCAAACTGGGTGGCGACCTGCAACAGGCAGCGCGGGACTATGACCGCACTTTCCGCGAGCAAATCAATAGTGGGCAACTGGTGTTGGCATCGACCCGCTCGGGATCGGGCGGACGCGAGACGGACTACTTGCTACCGAGTCCGGATTATCTGCTGGCACTTCCTGATTTTGATATCCCCGGTTACGTTGCACTGGCCGACCTGCTTGATGAGGGTGATGGGGTCATTCGCCGCTATCTGATGGCACCGGTTGCACTGGCCGACCGAATTCTGCTGGATGGAAACGTACCGATACTCGGCCTGCCGTCTCTCCTCGCGGTTCGCGCGGCCGGGTTGGACCCTCTGGCCACAAGCTGGATGATTGGAGGTCGCGCGATGGATCGAGAGCAGCCGCCCGAGCCAATTCCCTACTTCGGCCCACCTGGAACGTTTCCGCGAGTTTCTCTCACGAGATTATTGTCAGATGATGCCTTGAACGACCCGGCAGTTACCGCGCTTCAGGGCAAGACGGTACTTATCGGGGCGACGGCAGCAGGACTCAACGATGAGCATTTCACCCCTTACGCGACACGGCTCTTTTCGGGCCGGGGTGTCCTGATGAGCGGCGTTGAATTGCATGCGAACGTACTTGAGTCACTGCTTTCCGGTGAACGCTTGCAGCCTCTGGGCGATGGCCCGCGCATCGGCACGCTACTCCTCATGGTCGGGCTGGCTGTTGTCGCATTTGTCGCGCTGCCTGTCTGGGCGGGCGCTTTGCTCTGGCTGGCGACTATTCCGGTGTTGGCCTTGAGCGGTTTTCTGGCTTTTCGCTTCGACGTATTGGCGCCGGTATCGGCCTATGCGGTAGCGACTGCTATCGCCTTGCTCGGCGTACTGGGCTGGCGTTTGACGGGAGAGGAGCGCGAGCGATCCCGGGTACGCCAGATGTTCGGTCGCTACGTTTCCGACCAGGTGGTTGAAGCTTTGCTGAAATCGGATACCCGCCCGGAACTTGGCGGCCAATCGCAGGAAATTACCGTTCTTTTCTCCGACATCCGGAATTTCACGACGATTAGCGAGCGGCTAAACGCACGAGAAGTCGTCGAGATGCTGAATACCTACTTCGAACGTGCCTGCGCGCCGCTGTTGGCCGAAGGTGGCAGCATCGACAAGTTTATCGGCGATGCCATCATGGTTGAATTCGGTTCGCCTTTGCCGCTGGCCGATCACGCCAATCGCGGGATTCGCGCGGCCATTGCGCTACGTGCAGTGGCCGCGGAGTTTTCAGTCTGGATGGAAAAACGCTTTCCCGATCGCAATCTCCCGAAGTTTGCGGTCGGTATTGGCTTGCACAGCGGCGAAGCGGTTATCGGCAACATTGGCTCGCTAAAGCGGATGGAGTTCACAGCGATTGGCGATACTGTAAATCTGGCCTCCCGACTGGAAGGCATGACAAAGGAGATAGGCTGCGCTATCTTGGCCAGTGAGACAACAATTGTCGGAGCAGGTCGAAACGTCGTTTGTGGGCGAAGTGAAGTCGTCAAAGTCAAGGGGCGCGAGGAAGCCGTTCGCGTTTTTGAAGTCTTGAACGTCGAGGGAGGAGAGAAGGATGCATAAGGCATATGGGCTCGGATCGGTGTTACTGGTGCTCTTATCCATGGGCGCTTCAGCGGCTGAAGTGGCTCTGGTGACCGCTGCTTCAGGAAACGTCAAATTGCAGGAGGGAAAAGCAGCTGCCAGCGAACTCAAGCCCTTCATCAAGGTGAGAGAGGGTGATCGTTTGCTGATGGAAGGCGCTTCCCGCTTGCAAGTGGTTTATTTCGAGGGGGGCCGTCAGGAGACCTGGAGCGGACGTGGTGCGCTTGAGGTTGGCAACGTATCGAGCAAAGCCATTAAAGGCACTATGCAGCCTGAGATCAAGACGCTCCCTGCGATTCTCGTCAAACAGCTTGCGAAAACCCCAGCCCAGGATGGCAACGTCAAGACCGGCATGATCCGCATGCGCTCAATGCCTCCGTACGACAGACTGGAGACGGTCGAGAAGAACTATGACGAAATGCGCAAACAGGCGGTCGCTGGCGACCTGAATCCGGAGCTTTATCTGCTGGCGAGTTATTTCGAGCTACGCGAGTTTGACAAGCTTGAGGCCTTGCTCAGGCAGCTCAACGAGAAAGCATCTGAAACCCAGGAGCTGGCCGCATTGAACATGCTTTACGCGCGCGCCATCAGGGACGCGAAGAGTACGGCAAAGCAATGAGCAGACAAGGCTCGGTCGGGACGAGTATCCAACGACCGATCTATCTAAAAATGATCACCTCTTCGCGGGGCGATTCCTGGCGAGGGCTGGGATATTTCTCTCCGCTCTCTTCATTGCCGCCATAAACACCGCTGAGCTGCTCTTCGAGTTGTCGGGCGACGTCTTCGCCAAGACTCTTGGAAACTTCGGAAACGACCTTGCCCCGGTTCAACACGACTCGTCCGCCCTGACTGGTCAGCATTTTGACGTCCTGGCCAGCACCCATGGCACTGAACGACGATTTGACCGTAAAGTTCCTGGTGCTGATCAAGCTGAATTCACCGACCAGTTCGAGGCTCAACGTGTGCGAGAACGTGTTCGTATGGTCGATGGGGTTGGCTTCCTGACGAAACTCGATACTATTGATCGTACCGAACAACACGTAATCGGCGCCGGGATACATTCCCTTCTTGATACGGCCAATGATGTCATACAGCTTTTCGTTGTTCTTGGCGTCGGTAAACGGCCTGCCCTGAACCAACTGAAAACGTCCCGTTTTCAGTATCCCACCCTTGATATCCGCAGTGAATTTGCGCATTTCTCCCCGGTCGATATAGCTGTAAGTGCCTTCGGTGGACGAGTAGCTGCTCTCCGACCTGGCATTCACCGAGCCGCTGCTACGCCGCGAATAAGCATAGTCCGACTCACGCTCGCTTTCACGCCCGGATGCACGCAGTGATGACTTTTGGGAAGCTGAAACGACGCGAAAATATTCACTGACCCGCTCTTCGTAGGCCAGATCGGTCACGGCCACCTTGGGTGTGGCAGCTGACGCAGCGATGCTGAATGTTGCGAACAGGGTAAAGCCCACTCGGGTGAACCATTTGGAATTCATCTCAAGTTCTCCAGGTTGCCGTGACGGTAGATCGAATCAACGTCTCGCTGATTTGCGAATTTCCTTCTCGTCGGACCATTCGACGATACCGGTCTCGATTTCGATCAGGCGCAGGTTCATCTTGTAGTAGACATCCTTTATATCGCTGGTCTTTTTGATGATGGAAGAAATGCTTCCATCCAGACGGAACTTGGCACCCTGCATCTTGCCGACCTTGACCGATTTTGTTTTGTCATACAGACCGGACTGGCTCTGACGCCGCAGCTCGTCGGTCTGATTCTGCATGTCTTCGCCCTCGATCGCGTAGCGCACGCCGTTCTTTTGCAGTTGCGTCAAAACCGTATCGGTGATCAGGCGGGTATCGAAATACTCGCTGGTCTTGTTCTTGACTGGAGAAGCCATCAGCAGCTGGCGTTTCTTGATCAGCGTTTGAATCTCGGGAGTTTGAATCAGGCTCTGGGTCATCTTCTCCGAAATCATCTGGATATCGGTCGAGCCGAGATCGGTGGTAACGGTTTCGACGGCTTTGGAATCGCCGTAGCTCACACCGCTCGTTCCGGTTGTGGGAGAGGTTGTCTGGCAACCGGCCAGAACAAGCATTAAGGTGCCGACAAGCAGTGTTGCCGGGCGATCAAAATTTGGCTTCGAGTACATCGCGGATCCTCCTGATAGAGTTGTTGATCGATACCCTCCGGTCGCTTTCGCGCTGGCCGGAAGATATCAGTTCGGGTTCTGTACAACCAGTCTGAAGCGTGTTGCCTTGAATGATGGAGAAGAAACACTGATTGTCCGTTTGCTCTGGCCGTAAACGATCATTGGTTTCCACGGCTCGTCGTCCCAAACGGCGAGACCGTCCTGATCCAGCCACTCGAAACGGTAATACAACTGCCGGTCGGACGTTGTCGGGTTGCGCAGATCGGCCTGGACGCGTAACAACCGATCCTGCATCGTCGCGCGAAGATCGCTTATGGCGATATCACCCGAAGCGTCCTGTGTCAGTGCGGCGTAACCATGGCTGACCGGCCTGCTGGTCTGACTGGCACTGCCTCCTGATGCGAGCATTGGAGCCAGCGCCAGAACGGATGCTGCAACCAGTGTGAAGCGGCCAAATGGGCCGAATAGAGCTTTCATGATGCTTCCCGTGATTGTGCGGACTAGTTGCCGCTGTTATCCGGACTTTGCAGTATGAGCCGGAAATCCGTTGCCTTGAAGGTCGGTGAAACGACATTGATTACCTGTTTTTGATTGCCGTAGACAATCATCGGTTTCCACGGTTCCTCGTCCCATACCGTGAAGCCGTCGCGATCAAGCCATTTGAAACGATAGTAAAGCTGCTGGTTGCTCGAACTGATGTTGGTAACGTCCACCTGGATGCGCAGCAGATTATCCCGCTTGGTTGCCCTCATATCGGTGACCTTCAGGTTGTTCATCTTTCCCTGTTCTTCGATCTTGCTGGCCATTGATGGTCCGCTACTGGCACTGGGAGCAGCGGCGGCGGGGGGTGGCGCCGAACCCATGGCCACCTGGGTCGGTTCAGCGGCCACAGCGGAGGGCGCAGACGGAGCAGACGCCGATGCAGGGACCGCATCACTGCTCCGACTCACGGTCTGGCTCAACGCGGCAACACGGCGACTGGCGAGCGGAGCGAATTGGCCGTTCGGGTACTTGGCAAGATAGTCCTGATAGTCTGCTGACTGCTTGCTGTCCTTGATGGTGTCCCAGAAGGATAGTTCAATGGCTTGCGGATCAACTGCCTGCACGATGGTCGTCGTACTTCCCGCTGCGCCAGCCGCCGTCGATCTCTGTGCGGGCGCCGGGCCCGAGACAAAGTAGAAATCGCCATCGGCCTGATCGTAGATCGCCGGTTGTTGTTCATGACCGACCGACTTGGCTTTCTGGATCACCATTGAGCGCGTTTTCTTGAGCGCTTCGGTGCTGCTGATCCCGGGCTGGGAAATCGTCGGCAGGAACTCACGGGTGAACAGCCCGTTCGGGTTCTTGTCGTTGTTTCCAAGACTGTCGAGCGCTTCTTGATTGGCACCCGCCGAATAGAGAACGGTTTGTCCGTTGGGTGAATTGGTCATCGCCAGACCGCGCGTTGTGCCAATCGAACGCCCGGCTTTTTTTGGCAAGGGGTTGTTGCGACAGGCATCGAGCACCAGCAGGGTATACTTGGCTTTGGCGTCGGCAAGTTTGTCCTGCAGGATCGGAACACTGACCGCCTGATCGACAACGTCGGCCGGATCGTTCGGCGTATCCATATCGATCGGAACCAGGTAGTTCTGGTTGTTTATCTGCAAACCATGGCCGGCGAAGAAGAAAACACCGACACCTCCACCGGAGACTTTCTGGACGAAGTCGTTGATCGCAAGATTCATCTTTTTCCGGCCGACGTTGTTCAAGACTTCGACTTCAAAGCCAACTTTCCGCAACTCGGCGGCAACGGCGTTGGCGTCGTTGACCGCTTTTTCAAGTTTTACAATGCTCTGATAATCATTGTTCCCGATCACCAGCGCGACACGACGCTCGGTCGCGGCCATTACGCTGCTACCCAGCAGCAGTGAAATCAGCACACTCAAGCCAAAAAGTATCGAGCGCTTCATCGGATTCTCCAAAGAAATTTGTACCTGCTTGCCTCTTACTGGTTGGTCTTCTTCACGGTTTTCTTCGACGCCTTCTTGCTGACTGCAGTATCAGCTGAAAGCTCGGATAAACCGCTGCCCAACGTGTTCGGCTGACCCATATACACAGTTCCGCTGGTAATGCGAATTGGGATAATCGTGAAGCGACTGCCGATGGCTACTTCCTTTCTGAATGTTCCGGTACCAGTTTGAAACTCGATCGTCTGATTGCCCTGCGGTAGCGTAGCACGCGCAACGGCAATGCGATCGGGCAGCGTGCGCCAGCTACGTTCATCCGCCTGCTCGGTCGCCACTGTTGCGACGTTCGTCAGCACCCCCAATACTACCCCGCCCTTATAAGCTTGATCCTGAGCGACAGATTTCACGACTGCGCGGATGACCGTACGCAATAGGATCGCTGGCATCTGATCCTTCAGCTGTCGCCGGGCCATGGTGTCTATATTGGTCAGGGTTTCCACCGAGAGCTGCTTGCCGGCAACCGAAACCGTCGAAGGAACGAAGCCCTTGTTCTCCGACTTGATCACCGGGAACGAAAGTGGCGTAACCATGAATCCAGTTTGCCGGGGGACAGGTATCGGGATGGTTATCGACTTCCAGGCCGGAGCAAAACCCGATTCGATGACGAACAAGACGTCCGATTCTTTCGCACCTGGCCGGTGGCGGCCAACTCCCTTCAACCCCGACTGAACTATGCGGGAATTCGGCGCCAGCTTGAGGGCGTTGCGATAACCCGGCTCGGACAGAGACGGTTCGCCGGTTACCTCAAAAAAGTAACCGGCCAGATAGTGAGCGAAAGCATTCTGGAAACCATTCTTGAGACTATTCACCTCCGGCGTGTCCAGCTCAGCCATCGGGTAATCCTTCATCTGCGTGACATCGACCGTGACGTTCTTCGTTTTGGCGTCTTCCTGCAGCGCGTCGTATTCCTTTTCGCGGAAGCTTTCGATCAACTTCTCCCGCTCATAAGTTTTCTTCATCTCGATCCGGGCCAGATCATAGTTGCCCAGCATGACCTTTTCGTAATCCTGACCTTCGTAACGCCTCGTCTTGTCATTGACCAGATAGCTTCCGACACTTCCCAGCATTTGGGCTGCATCAGTATTGACGGCGTCTTCCCACTGGCGAACATACTCGTCGGCTTTCAGCCACGAATCCCGACCCGCCGCATAGTTGTTGTCCAGGGTCAGCAACTCGCCATTCTCAAAATAGTAGAGAATGTCCTTGTCCTTGGTTATAACGCCTGGCTCATTGTTCTTTTCCAGTAGATTGATAGCCTGCTTGACCGAGCCGTTATTGACCAGCTTTACGGTTTCCTTCAACTCATCATCGTACTGACGCATCGGGTTTCCAGCACAACCAGCCAGAACGGTTACAAGCAACAACAGTGTGTTAAGTCCCCTGAAACTCATATTTTTCATCCCCCGATGAATCGATTGAGGCGACGACACCGTGCAATGATTGCCGGTGATTCAACCGCCATACGCAAATTTTTTGAAACCAGCTTACTCTCGATGTTCGACACTACAGCAAGTAGGCACCGAGACGCACAGGCCTTTCGACAGGCCTTTCATTTCGGGGAATAGTAACCCTTCATCCCCGGCAATGCCATATGCCCGCGTGTTTCACAGAAAATACCGGTGCATTCCTTACCGCGTAATGGCTTCGTCGCGTCCCGAAAACCTGTCACTCATACGCAACGCTGCATCGCTGAACTGGCCATTTGGTTTTTCGACGCAATAGCGGTCAACGAAGTTTTCCACCGTGTTTTCCGATATGTCCGAAACCTGCTGCTTCAGTCTGGCGTAGTTATGACCGGTCAGCACGCCACGTATCCAGGCCAAGTAGACTCGGCGCTGTTCAGAATCGTCTTTTGATTGTACCCAGGCATGGCACGACATGTCGTCAAAGCCGACAACTTTCAACGTGACCGCACCGGCACCTGTTGTCGCCAGGGCAGCCACCAGAAACATCTTGGGCAACAACGCCATTCTTCTTGACATAAATCCTTTCCGAGCAGGTGATTCGAAAACGCATTGATTCTCGCCCTTATGTCCCTTGTCGTCTAGGGGAGAGATTTTGCTGATCAGGAAGGTACAATCAAGTCTGTCGATCATCCCCGATTATCTGCAGGTAAAAGCTTATGCCAGGTCAACTTTTTATTGTGGCAGCCCCATCGGGGGCTGGGAAGACGACACTGGTAAGTCTGCTGATCGGGAACGATCCGGGAATTCATGTGTCCATATCTACAACCACGCGAACACCACGACCAGGCGAGGAAAATGGTCGTGAGTACCATTTCGTCGATGTCCAGAACTTTCGCGAGATGGTGCACCGTAACGAGTTTGTTGAGTGGGCTGAGGTCCATGGTAACTACTATGGAACGTCGTTGCAGTGGATCAAGATGGAAATGGATGCCGGGCGTGACGTTCTACTGGAGATCGACTGGCAGGGGGCGCAGCAGGTTCGAAAGTCCTTCCCGGAGGCGGTCAGCGTTTTCGTAATGCCGCCTTCACTGGAAGCTCTCGGAGAGAGACTTTCCGGCCGGGGCACCGACTCCGTCGAAACCATACTACGCCGCATTGGCGCCGCCCGCGACGAGATGCGGCATGCAGATGAATTCGATTATGTTATTATTAACGACGAGTTATCGCGGGCGCTTGACGATCTTCAGTCCATAGTAAACGCCTCGCGTCTGAAATACACAATCCAGTGTCAGCGCCACGCTGCGCTGTTCGCCGCACTACTCTGAATTTAGGACCAAGCCGATGGCACGCGTAACCGTTGACGACTGCATGCAATTCATTCCAAACCGATTCCAGATGACCCTGGCCGCCACCTATCGTGCCCGACAAATTACCGCCGGCGCAACACCGATGATCGATATCGATCGCGACAAGCCAACGGTCATTGCACTGCGCGAGCTGGCGCTTGGCATGTACGGCCTGGAAGTTTTGAACCGCGGTCACGCCTGACTGACCCCGGCAGGCTACGTGGTGCGCAATCGTGAATACCGACGCCACAGCCGCCAAGCTTGCTATCGGCTCAACTACTCAGCCAGAGCCAGTTAGCGCAATCTATGAGAATGAAGACCCGGCGTACCGGGTTTTCGTCGACACCCTCAGTTATCTCGAACCTGACGAAATAGCGCTCGTCGTCGATTCTTATCGCTTTAGCGAGGAAGCGCACAAGGGGCAGTCTCGCCTCTCCGGTGAACCGTATATCACGCATCCGCTGGCAGTGGCTGGCGCCCTGGCTGAGTGGCGTATGGACGCACAGGCCGTTATCGCCGCGCTCCTGCACGATGTGATGGAGGACACAGCGGTAACCAAAGACGAGATCGCCGTTCGTTTTGGCAAACAAGTGGCCGACCTGGTCGACGGGCTTTCAAAGCTCGAGAAAATCGAGTTTCAGCCCTTTCAGGTAGCGCAGGCAGAGAATTTCCGCAAAATGCTGATGGCCATGGCGCACGATCTCCGCATCGTGATGATCAAGCTCGCCGACCGCCTTCACAATCTGCAAACGATGGCCCATATCCGCCTTGAAAAGCGTCGGCGGATCGCCCGGGAAACGCTGGAAATCTACGTGCCGATAGCCACCCGGCTCGGACTGAACAACATCTCGCGGCAACTGCAGGACCTTGCCTTCAAACACGTTCATCCGATGCGTTTCCGGGTGTTGAAGCGCGCGATCAAGGCAGTGCGCGGCAATCGACGTGAGCTGCTCTCCAAGACACTGGACGGTATTTACAGCAAGTTGCATGAGGACAATATAGAAGCAGGCGTGTTCGGCCGAGAGAAAAGCCTGTATTCGATTTATCGCAAAATGGTCGAGAAGCATCTCAGCTTCTCGCAGGTGCTCGATATCTACGGGTACCGCATTATCGTTCGCGACATTCCCACCTGCTACCTGGCTTTGGGTTCATTGCATTCCCGGTACAAGCCGGTGCCCGGAAAGTTCAAGGATTACATCGCCATTCCGAAGGGAAATGGCTATCAGTCTTTGCACACCACGCTCATTGGCCCCTACGGCACCCCAATCGAGATTCAGATCCGAACCCAGAGCATGCACAATCTGGCAGAGGAGGGAATCGCCTCACACTGGCTTTACAAGGATAGCGAAGACAGTGGCGCCCACCTGCAAGTCAAGATGCACAAGTGGCTGCATTCGCTCCTTGAACTTCAGAGTTCGACCGGAGATTCCTCCGAGTTTCTTGAGCACGTCAAGGTTGATCTGTTTCCGGACGAGGTGTACGTGTTTACGCCCAAGGGGAAAATACTTGCACTCCCTCGTGGTTCCACGGTCATTGATTTTGCTTACGCCGTCCATACGGATATTGGCCACCATTGCGTTGCGGCCCGCATCGATCATGAACTCATTTCCCTGTCCACCGAACTGGCCAATGGCAATCAGGTTGAAATCATCACCGCGCCGCAGGCCAGTCCGAATCCGGTCTGGCTGACTTACGTCAAGTCTGGGCGGGCTCGCAGCAAGATTCGTCAGTTCTTAAGAGCTAGTCAGCAGAATGGCTCGGTTGACCTTGGCGAGAACATGCTGAAACAGGAGTTGCATGTTCTCGGTGTACTCCCATCCGAGATTTCGGAGGAAGTCTGGGAGCGAGTGATTCGCGATTCGGGGAAGAAATCGAAACGGGAATTTTTTGCCGATATTGGGCTTGGCCGCGGTCTGGCAACCATTTTTGCTCATCGTCTGGCGGCGCGTGGCGAATCGACACAGGCAGAGACTGTTAAACCAACGCCGCTACTCGTACGAGGCACCGAAGGAACAGCAGTCCAGTTGGCATCATGCTGCCTGCCAATTCCGGGAGATCCGATTATCGGTTTTCTGCGCCAGGGTCAAGGCTTGCAGATTCATACTACAACCTGCTCTGTGGCCCTGAAATCACGCAACACTGAGCAGCAAAACTGGATTCACGTCGGGTGGGAACCTGATCCCGGCCAGCACTTTGATGTTCGCATCAAGGTAACCGCATTGAATGTCCGAGGCGTCCTGGGTCGAGTCGCGACAGGCATATCGCAGGCTGGCGCCAACATCGAGAATGTCAGCATGGACGGGGAAAACCTGGGCATGTACACGGTGCTGCACTTTCTTGTGCAGGTTTCAGATCGCCTGCATCTGGCCACACTGATGCGCGGACTGCGCCGTATGACTGACGTTGTGCGTATCGTTCGCGATCAGGAGTAGTTGTTGAACGTCCTGGTCTTCGGCGCCGGTGTCATTGGTGTCAGTAGTGCCTGGTATCTGGCCCAAGCCGGCCATAAGGTCACGGTAATGGATCGCCAGCCGGGCGCTGGCATGGAAACCAGTTTTGCCAATGGCGGCCAGATATCCGTTTCGCACGCCGAACCCTGGTCTAATCCGCACGCTCCACTGCGTGCGCTCTGCTGGATGGGGCGCGAGGATGCACCGCTCTTATTTCGTTTGCGCTGGGACGCAGCGCTTTTCGAATGGAGTTTGCGTTTCTTGAGCGAATGCACGGCGCAACGCACGCGCGCCAATATTCGCGACATCGTTACCTTGGCGTCATACAGTCGCAACCAGCTCAAAGCACTGCGCGAAGAAACGGGTATTCAGTATGACCATCTCGAACGCGGCATCCTGCATGTCTATACCGACCGCAAAGAGCTTGAGACAGCCGTTGAAGCGTCCAAGGTATTACGCGAGTATGGTTGTGATCGGCGAACGATCAACGCTTACGAGTGCGTAGCGATCGAACCCGCGCTGGAAACGGCGCAGCCCCTCCTGGTCGGTGGTCAATATACGGCTGAAGACGAGTCGGGCGATGCGCATCGTTTTACAAAACAACTCGCGGAGCTGTGCAGATTGCAGGGTGTCACATTCCGCTATGGGACTACGATAGACCAGATTGAAGCGGCGGATGGGCACGTGACAGGCGCTCTAGTGACCTCGTCGACGGGTCGTGATGTAGTGAAGGCTGACGCCTACGTCGTCGCACTCGGCAGCTACACGCCGCTCTTGTTGCGCCCCTTGGGAATACGTATTCCCGTCTATCCGGCCAAGGGCTACTCGGCAACGGTCGCTCTCGACGATTCCAGTATCGCGCCCAGCGTGTCCATGACCGACGATGCTTATAAGCTGGTCTTTTCACGCCTTGGCCAGCGCCTTCGTATCGCCGGAACAGCCGAATTCAACGGTTACAACACCGAACTCAACAGTTCGCGCTGCAACGCCTTGATGCAGCGCACACGCCAATTGTTTCCAGAGCTTCGACCTGCGGGCAAGCCTGAGTTTTGGTGCGGCCTGCGGCCCTCTACGCCGTCGAACGTACCTTTGATTGGACGCTCGGCGCTATCCAATCTGTACCTCAATACCGGACACGGCACACTCGGCTGGACCATGGCTTGTGGCGCCGGCAAGGCACTGGCCGATATCGTCGGTGGCCGATCACCTGAAATCGAGCTGCGGCGCATCTGAGGCCGGGCTCGCAACGCCACTATTACATTGCATATGCTGATCGACACCCACTGCCATCTGGACGCCCACGAGTTCGCTGACGATCGGCGCGCACTGGTTCACGCCGCACATCAAGCCGGCGTCTCCGCAATGATCATCCCTTCTGTCGAAGCAGGGAATTTCTCGGCCGTTCGTGATTGCTGCACGACTTACGCGGCGTGTTTTCCGGCCTATGGCATTCATCCGCTTTCCCTTGACCGAGCGAGTGAGGTAGACCTAATCACGCTGCGTCAATGGCTGAAAACCGAGTCGGCGGGAGCGCTTGCACCAGTCGCCGTTGGTGAAATCGGCCTCGATTTCTATATTCCGGGTTTTGATGCAGCGCGTCAGGAACATTTCTTTATCGAGCAGCTGAGAATTGCCAAGGATCTGGATTTGCCCGTGCTCCTGCACGTACGCCGTTCAGTCGATCAGGTATTGAAATGCCTGCGCCGGATTGGTTCTCCGGGTGGTATCGCGCATGCCTTTAACGGCAGCCGCCAGCAAGCTGAAGCATTCATTGGTCTCGGCTTCAAGCTGGGTTTTGGCGGTGCCATGACCTACCCAGGGTCATCGCGAATCCGTCGGCTTGCTGCCACCCTGTCGATGGATTCAATTGTTCTTGAAACCGACGCACCTGATATTCCGCCGGTCTGGCTGTCCGGGGAGCGCAATACGCCGGTTGAGTTGGTCCGGATCGCCCGAACCTTGTCGGACTTGCGTGGCATATCGAACGACGAAGTGCTGAAAGTCACGTCGGCCAATGTGCTTTCGCTATTGCCTCGGGTGTTGCCGAGTTTGTCGGATTCTGCATCGCCGCAAGTGGCTGGATGACGATCTTCGGATGGTTCTTTTCTCGTGAGAGAAGTTCTGAACCGAAGTTGCCAGAGCGTACAAATAACGCCATAATCCGAGCCTGTCAGGCATGAAGCGCCGCCACAATGCGCTTTGTCAAAGATTTGATTTGCGCAGGTCGTCGATGAGTTCGCGTAAAGCGAGAAAGGATTGGGCGTGGAAATTTTCAAGGCGGATGTGGTAATTGTAGGAGGAGGCGGCGCCGGTTTGCGCGCGGCTATCGCTGTAGCAGAGACAGATCCTTCGCTGAAGATCGCGCTTGTCTCCAAAGTGTATCCGATGCGTAGCCACACGGTGGCCGCTGAAGGCGGTGCGGCGGGCGTAAAGAAACCAACCGATAGTTTCGAGTATCACTTCCACGACACCGTGGGCGGTGGCGACTGGCTGTGCGAACAGGATGTCGTCGAATACTTCGTCAAGCAGGCGCCGGTTGAACTGACCCAGCTCGAACATTGGGGCTGTCCATGGAGCCGGACGGAAGACGGCCATGTCAATGTGCGCGCTTTTGGCGGCATGAAGATCGAGCGTACATGGTTCGCGGCCGACAAGTCGGGATTCCATATTCTGCATACCCTGTTCCAGACCTCGATCAAGTATCCCTCGATCAAGCGCTTCGACGAGCACTTCTGCGTCGATCTCGTCGAAGAAGATGGCCGTTGTCAGGGTGTTGTTGCCATCGAGATGTCGACCGGCGAATTCAGCCTGATTGAAGCCAAGTCCGTGATTATCGCCACCGGCGGAGCGGGGCGCGTCTTCCGCGAAAGCACACTCGGCGGCATCGTCACTGGCGACGGGATGGCCCTGGCCTATCGCCATGGCGTCGCTTTGCGCGACATGGAATTCGTGCAGTATCACCCGACCTGCATGCCGGTTACGGGCTTGCTCTTTACCGAGGCCTGTCGCGGCGAAGGCGGCTTTCTGGTCAACAAGGACGGCTACCGCTACTTGCAGGATTACGGTCTCGGCCCGTTGCCGGACAAGCCAAAGAACAAGTATATGGAACTCGGTCCGCGCGACCGCCTCAGCCAGGCCTTCTTTTTTGAACAGCAGAAAGGCCGAACAATCGAGCATCCGACTCTCGGCTCGGTGGTTCATCTTGACTTGCGTCATCTCGGCGAAGCGTATTTGCACGAACGCCTGCCACTGATTTACGAAATGGCCGAGACTTTCATGGGGCTTGACCCCGCCAAGGAACCGATCCCGGTGCGCCCCGGAGTGCATTACACCATGGGCGGCATCAAGGTCGACGGCAACTGCGCCGCATCGCTCAAGGGCCTTTACGCGATTGGCGAATGCGCGAGCGTTGGCCTTCACGGCGCCAACCGTCTGGGTTCGAATTCCCTCACCGAACTGCTCGTCTTTGGCAAGGTGGCCGGTGTTGACGCTGCCAGAAACGCGAAGTCGGCCGCGCCCGGGAATTCGGCAAGCCTGCTCAAACAGGCACAGGCGGTGGAACAACGTGTCACTGCGCTGAAGACCAAATCGAGCGGAACCGAAAGGATTTCCGTGATCCGCAAGGAAATGGCACAAACCATGGAAGATGGTTGCGGCATCTACCGCGTAGAGAAGACCATGCAGGCCACTTGCGACAAGCTTGCCGAATTGCGCGAGCGCTTCAAGAATATCAACATCGATGACAAGTCCACCGTCTGGAATACAGACTGGCTGACGGCGATCGAGCTGGACTACCAGCTTGACGTAGCACTGTCCATGGCCCATTCGGCGATCAACCGCAAGGAATCGCGTGGCGCACACCAGCGTCTCGACGGCTACGAAGAGCGTGACGACGTTAACTTCCTGAAACATTCTGAAGCCTACTACGTTGCCGGTAGCGCACCGCGTATTGCCTTGGGTGACGTGAAGATCACGACGTCCCAACCGGCGGCGCGAGTGTATGGCGCTGCGGGTGAAAAGGCAGACCAGGAAAGGAAAGAATCCCATGTCTGAGAACCAGAAAATCATTGAAATCGAGGTTCTGCGCTACAACCCGGAGAGCGACCAGGAACCTCATCTGGAGGTTTACAAAGTCCCGTTTTCCGACGACATGTCCGTTTTGCAGGGTGCGCAGTACATCAAGGACACTTTTGACGGTTCGCTGACTTTCCGCTGGTCGTGCCGGATGGCCATCTGCGGCAGTTGCGGCATGATGATCAATGGCATACCCAAACTGTCGTGCGAGACCTTCCTGCGCGACTATTATCCAAACCGGATTCGTATCGAAGCGCTGGCCCACTTCCCGATCGAAAAGGATCTGGTGGTCGATTTGGGCGGATTCATCGAGAAACTCGAGAGCATTCAGCCCTATATCATTCCGAAAGAGCCGCGCTCGCTCGAACAGGGCGAATACCTCCAGTCACCCAAACAGTTCAACGACTATATCCAGTTCACTTCCTGTATCAATTGCACCTTGTGCTATGCCGCCTGTCCGCAGTTTGGCCTCAATCCGGATTTCATTGGCCCGGCTGCGATTGCCCTGCTGCATCGCTACAACATGGACTCGCGCGATGGCGCCGCTGAAGAACGGATGGAGCTGGTTGCTTCCGAGGAAGGGGTCTTCAATTGCAGTGCGGTGGGTTATTGCTCGGAAGTCTGTCCGAAACACGTTGATCCGGCCAACGCCGTCAATATCAACAAAGCGAACGCAGCGAAAGACTACTTCCTGCGCTTCCTGTCTCCGAAAGGGGGTTCAAAGTGAGCAAGCGTCGTCCCTATGTCCGTCCAATGGACGGTTGGTGGAAGAAAAACCCCTATTTCGTAGAGTACATGGTGCACGAAAGCACGGCCTTGTTCGTGGCTGCCTACGCTTTTACCCTGTTGGTAGGCCTGATTCGCCTGGGTCAAGGCGAAGCCGCCTGGAACGGCTGGCTGGAAGCGATGAGAACTCCCTTGTCGCTGATCGCTCACCTGGCGTTTCTGGTGGCTATCCTGTACCACATGTATACCTGGTTCAAGATCATGCCCATCACGATGCCGCCAATTATCGTTGGCGGAAAGAAGGTCGGGCCTGGAGTAATTACCGGTAGCGGACTGCTGGCAGCCCTCGCGGCCAGCTTGGTGCTGCTGGGTCTGGTTTGGAGGCTGGCACTATGAAATCTGGACTGAAGCGTTCCAATGCTCCGATCTTCTGGAGCCTGTTTGGTGCTGGCGGGATGTTCTCGGCCCTTTTCGGACCGGTGCTGGTGTTTATTACCGGAATCGCTGTTCCGCTGGGATTCATGCTCCCGGCAGACACGATGAGCTATCCGAAAATGCTGGCCTTTGCGCAAAACCTCATTGGCAAGGGCTTCATCCTGGCGGTCATTTCCCTGTTTCTGTGGTTTGCTGCGCACCGCATTTTTCACTCCCTGCATGAGGTGGGAATTCATGCCGGAATCGGCGCAAAACTGCTCTGCTACGGATCCGCCTTCCTCGCCACGGTAATTTCTGCTGTCGTTCTGCTCGGCCTGGGTTTTTAGTTCCGCCCGGACTCGGATAGGTTCCGAAGGGTAGTCCCCAGGCAATCGCAGTGAGCGCTCGTCATCTCCAACATCCTGTGCGCTTACAGGTGTTGGAGCTTGAGCCTCCTGCCCATCCGCTGTCATCATTGATCCAGCCAAATCCGACGGTTTGGCGGCGTAAGTGCGTTGTGCCTTACAGAATGACCACCGATGAAACTTCGTAACAGCAACATCCAGAAACTGGACAAGAGCGTTTACGATGTTCTGATCATCGGTGGCGGGATAAATGGCGCGGTGGCGGCGGCAGCGCTTTCCGGCAAGGGTGCCAAAGTCGCTTTGATCGAGCAGCGCGACTTCGCCGGCTTCACCAGTCAGCAGTCCAGCAACCTCGCCTGGGGCGGAATCAAGTATCTTGAAAATCATGATTACGGGCTGGTCCGAAAACTCTGTCTGAGCCGCAATCATCTGATCGAAAACTATCCGTCCAGGGTCAAGGAGATTCGGTTTTATTCCACGGTGGAAAAGGGATGCCGTTTTCATCCCCTGTTCCTGTGGCTGGGCACCTGGGTGTATTGGTTCTTTGGCAGCGGCTTCACCCAGATTCCCCGTTGGCTGTCCCGGGACACCGTCAATGCGGAAGAGCCGGTCATCGCTACCGGTAACTTTTACGGCGGCTTCGAATACTCGGATGCCTACCTGCACGACAACGATTCGCGTTTCGTATTCCAGTTCGTTCGTACGGCCATGGACCGCGGCTGCATCGCGGCCAACTATCTGGAATCGCTCGGCGCGAGTCGGGTGCAGGATTGCTGGCTGACACAGGCTCGGGATGTGCTGTCGGGAGAGATTCTGGAGATTCGTTCGAAGGTTCTGATCAATGCGGCCGGACCGTTCGTTGACGTGCACAACAGACTCACCGGAGAACGTACCGAACACCGCCACGTGTTTTCAAAAGGCATCCATCTGATCGTTCCCCGGATCACGCTCAACCCCAGAATTCTGACCTTCTTTGCCGATGACGGCCGCCTGTTCTTTGTCATTCCCATGGGCGTGCGAACCTGTATTGGCACCACCGATACCCGGGTGGATTCGCCCTTTGTCGAAGTTACCGAAGAAGACCGCAATTTCGTGCTGGGCAACATCAACAAGCGATTGAATCTTGTACAGCCTCTGACGAAAGCCGACATCATTTCCGAGCGTTGCGGCGTACGGCCACTGGTGGCGAAATCGGAAATGTCGGATGAATCCGGAGGCGACTGGTTGCAGTTGTCGCGCAAGCACGAAATCGACATTGACGCAAAGCAGGCACATATCAGCGTCTTCGGCGGCAAGCTGACCGACTGCGTCAATGTCGGCGACGAAATCTCTGAAATCGTTTCCGGCATGGGGATCAATTTGCCGCATCCTGAGTACAAATGGTACGGCGAACCCCACCCCTCGGTGCGCGAAGAGTACATCCATCAAGCCCGGCTGATGAATCTCGACAGCTACACGTCTCCAGAGGCCATCGAAAGCCTGAGCAGCCGATTGTGGCGCCGCTACGATCAACAGGCATTCGAGTTGCTCGCCGAAATTCGCGAAGATCCGCGCCAGGCTGAAATCCTGATCAAGGGAACGGATTACATTCGATGCGAGATCAGGCTGGCCAAGCATCAGGAGATGATCATCAAGCTTGAGGATTTCCTGCGCCGACGCTCGAAGATTGCGTTGGTTGTGAAACACGCAGATATCCAGCAGGCGGAGGGGCTTATGGAAGCCTGTGAAATTCTTTTTGGCGACCAGGCCAGGGAAAAATACGACGAGTATTTTCAGGAACGATCAGAATAGGGCCACCCGTTTGCCGGACATGAATATCGCGGAGAAAAGTATATGAACACGAAATTCGTATTGGCTCTCGATCAAGGCACGACAAGCTCGCGCGCGATACTCTTCGACAAAACCGGCAAGAGCATTGGCAGCGCACAAAGGGAGTTCACGCAAATCTATCCACAAGCCGGCTGGGTGGAACACGACCCCATGGAAATCTGGGACAGCCAGCTCGGCGTGGCGCGTGAAGTCCTCGAAAAGACGGGCATATCTCCGGGCGATGTGGCTGCAATTGGCATCACCAATCAGCGCGAGACCAGCATCGTCTGGGAAAAAGCCACCGGCAAACCGATTTGCAATGCAATCGTCTGGCAATGTCGCCGCACCGCCAGCATCTGTGATGAGCTGAAAGCCAGAGGGCTGGAATCGTACATTCGCGAGAGCACCGGTCTGGTTGTAGATGCCTATTTTTCGGCGACCAAGGTGAAATGGATTCTCGATCACGTCGAAGGCAGTCGCGAGCGTGCCAGGAACGGTGAATTGCTGTTCGGCAGTGTCGATTCATGGCTGATCTGGAATCTGACCGGCGGGAAGGTCCATGTCACCGACTACACCAATGCTTCGAGGACCATGCTGTTCAATATCAAGGCGCTGAAGTGGGACCGGAAGATGCTCGACGAAATGGACATCCCGGCTTGTATGCTGCCCGAAGTCAAACCCTCCAGTTGCGTCTACGGGCATGCCGATCCGCAAATCTTCGACGGTATCTCGATTCCAATTGCCGGCGTTGCCGGTGACCAGCACGCCGCCCTGTTCGGGCAGGCCTGTTACAGCGACGGCATGGCCAAAAACACCTATGGCACAGGCTGCTTCGTGCTGATGAACACCGGCGCCAAGCCGGTGCCCTCGCACCATGGCTTGTTAACCACCATCGCCTGGGGCGTCGATGGCAAGGTCGAATACGCGCTTGAAGGCAGTATTTTCGTCGCCGGAGCAGCGGTGCAATGGCTGCGAGACGAGTTGAAGCTGATCGAAAATGCCGCTCAATCCGAAGAACTGGCGATGGCCGTTCCCGACAGCAACGGCGTCTACGTGGTACCGGCCTTCGTCGGGCTGGGCGCCCCGTTCTGGGACATGTATGCCCGGGGCATCATTGTCGGCCTGACGCGCGGGGCAAACCGGAATCACATCGTTCGCGCCGTGCTCGAATCGATCGCCTACCAGACGCGCGACGTGATTCAGGCCATGGAGGAAGATTCCGGAATCAAGCTGAGAACCCTCAAGGTGGACGGTGGTGCAGTATCCAACGACTTCCTCATGCAATTCCAGTCCGACATGCTGGGAGTACCGGTGGAGCGCCCGGTGTTCACCGAAACAACGGCCATGGGTGCCGCTTTCCTGGCTGGTCTGGCCGTCGGCTTCTGGACGGACAGAACGGAAATCGCCACCAGATTGGAAATCGATCGCCGCTTCGCGCCGGCCATGCCGGTGGAGCTCCGCGAGAAAAAGTACAGAGGCTGGAAGAAAGCCGTCGAGCGCTCTCGATCCTGGGAAGACGCTGAAGCCCAGGATTAGCGCCAGGCTTCAACTCGTTCACCGCGCTGCTCGTGGAACAATCCTCAAGCCAATACTGACAGAATTGTAATCTGCACGTCAGGTGATTGTTGGGTACGCCGGGTCAAACTATCCAAAGTCTTAAACAAGGAGCCGCCGATGAAACCTCAACTGAGAATGACCGTATTTCTGTCGCTGTTTGCTTCAAGCGTCTGGGCTGCACCGACCCTGCCGGCCGTGCAGGTGTACAAGAGTCCTCAGTGCGGGTGCTGTGAAAAATGGGTCGATCACATGAAGTCAGCCGGCTTCAAAGTCATCGCCCACGATACCAACACGGTGGCCGAGCATAAAACTCGCCTGGGCGTGCCACTGGCAATGGGTTCGTGCCATACAGCCGAAGTCGGCGGGTACTTTGTCGAAGGCCACGTGCCTGCTGGCGATGTCAAGAAACTCCTTGCTGAAAAGCCACAGGCCAAGGGGCTGGGCGTCCCCGGCATGCCCGCAAGCTCGCCGGGAATGGATGACGGCAGCAAAACTCCTTACGAAGTGCTTCTCGTCGGAAAGGATGGCAGCACGACGACGTTTGCTCGCCATTGACCTTTAATCCAAGCACGACCAACGAAAGGAAGACCATGAACGTTCGACCAAGCAAACTGATGAAACTCATACTGGCATCCACGATCGCGGCTCCCATCGCATTGTTTGCCGCCGAAACGGCACAAAACACGCCAAACCAGATCATGGAAAAAATGCAGGTACGCATGCGGGCCATGCAGCAAATCAACGACCCACAGGCGCGCATGTCGATGATGATGGCGCAAATGCAGGATATGCAAGAGATACAGGGCATGATGATGGGGATGAAATCCGGCTGCCCGATGGCTGATGGAAATCATGGCATGGGCGGGCCGGGAATGATGGGCGGCAACATGCATGGCCATATGGACTCCGGAGCTGCCAAGACGATGCCCGGCGACTCAACCAAGTAGTCGCAAAAAACCGCTTCGCGCGTTTATCAAGTCAATAAAACCTTCAGCGTAAGTTCAGCATTGGAAGGAGGCTTACCATGTTCGATTGGTTGAAAAGACTCTGCGAGGATTTCATGGCCTGGCTTCAGCGCAATGCAGAAGCCCATGCCAAATCGAAGCCAGGCACCTGCTGTTCGGCGACATGCCAGCCGTCCCGAACCTCACCCCGGACGACGTGGCACATATCACGGCATACATCCGCGCCCAGCAACGCCGGGTAGGCATCCAGTAGAAATCAGCCTTGTGAAACTCCGCGAGCGGGCCGGATAGTCGTGCCAGCTATTTGCACGAGGAATTGTGTTCATGAAATATCACCCATCTTTCGTTCTCGCGATTCCTGACCTGCCGCGCCGGCGATTCGTACAAGGACTGGCCGCCGGAGGCGTGCTGCTCGGGGCGTCGGCATGGTCGAGTCGGGGGTGGGCACAAAATGCCGACGCAGATGGCGGCCTGCCTGGCGTACCCATTCTGCGTGGCACCGAATTTGATCTGGTGGTGGCGAACACACCGGTCAATTTCACCGGCAATTCGGGAATGGCCACCGCCATCAACGGGTCGATACCGGCGCCGACGTTGCACTGGCGCGAAGGCGAGACGGTCACCCTGAGGGTCACCAACAAACTGCCCGTGTCGACCTCGATTCATTGGCACGGGATCATCCTGCCCTACCAGATGGACGGCGTTCCCGGAATCAGCTTCGCCGGCATTGCGCCGGGGGAAACCTTCACCTACCGCTTCAAGGTCGGGCAAAGCGGCACCTACTGGTATCACTCGCATTCGGCGTTTCAGGAAATCACCGGCATGTACGGGGCCATCGTCGTCGAGCCGGCGCGCGGCGAAACCATCCGGGCGGATCGTGATCACACGGTCGTCCTGTCGGACTGGACCGATGAAGATCCCATGCGCGTGTTCTCCAAGCTCAAGGTGCAAAGCGATTACTACAACTACAACCAGCCGACGGCCATGGACTTCTTCCGGGACGCCTCGCGCGACGGCCTCAAGTCGGCGACCGACGCGCGCCGGATGTGGAACGAAATGCGCATGAGCCCCACCGATCTGGCGGACTTGTCGGCAAATGCCCTGACCTTTCTGATGAATGGGAGAACACCCGCAGGCAACTGGACTGGCGTGTTTCGTCCGGGCGAGCGGGTGCGTTTGCGTTTCATCAACGGCGCCGGCAACACGTTCTACGATGTGCGTATTCCTGGCCTGAAACTGAGCGTGGTTCAGGCGGATGGCGTGAACATCCACCCGGTCGCGGTGGACGAGTTCCGTTTCGGCCCGGGCGAGACTTACGATGTTCTGGTTGAGCCCAAGGACGATGCCTATACCATCTTCGCCCAGTCCATGGATCGCAGCGGATACGCCAGAGGCACGCTGGCAAGCGGGGCCGGCCTGCAAGCAGAGGTACCCGAACTGGACAAACCGAAATGGTTGTCGATGACCGACATGATGGGTGCCATGGGGGGTGCCATGGGGGGTGGCATGGCCGGCATGGATCATGGCGGCATGGCGATGGATCACAGCCAGCACGCGATGCCCGGCACGGCGGCAGTCAACCCTCTGGCCGCGCCAAGTAAGCAGGCTCGCCATGCCCGCACTGAATACGGGCCAAGCACCGACATGCGCGTGGATATGGCACGAACCAATCTGGACGATCCGGGTATCGGCCTGCGCAACAACGGCCGCCGCGTTCTGACGCTGGCCGACTTGCACACGGTCGGTGGGCCGCTCGATCCGCGCGGTGCGGAGCGGGAAGTCGAACTGCATCTGACGGGCAACATGGAACGCTATACGTGGTCTTTCGACGGGCTCGAATTCGGTCAATCGACACCGGTACATTTTCGCCATGGCGAGCGGGTACGCGTCATTCTTCATAACGACACCATGATGACCCACCCGATGCATATGCACGGCATGTGGAGCGAACTTGAAACCCCCGAAGGAAAATTCCAGGCGAGGCGGCACACCATCCCGGTGCAACCGGCGCAGCGCATCAGTTTCCTTGTCAACGCTGACGCCCTGGGCCGCTGGGCCTGGCACTGTCACCTGCTATTCCACATGGATGCCGGCATGTTCCGCGAAGTGCTGGTGGCCTGAGACATCGACTTGGACAAAGGAATAGAAGCATGACCCGGCGAAGAAGATTGCGAGCAAATCGACTGGCGTTGGCGTTTGTTTTGGTGCTGACGGCAAGCTTTTGCCTGGCGCCGCTGCCTGTCTTGGCGCAAAGCGGGATGACCACGGACACAGATCACGCTCACCATCACAGCGGTGCAATGAAAGCCGCACCCGAAGCACAGAACGCGACCATTCAGCCGTCGATGCCAGGCATGGACCATAGCAAGATGGACCATGGCAGCACGCATTCAAACGCATCCACCATGCCTGCGGATTCGCCATCCGCGATGAACCACGCTGGCACTGACGGCGGCCAACCCGGCGAGAATGCTGGTGAAGCCGAAATGGCTGGCATGGATCACGGCGACATGCACATGCAGGATGGCCCGGCACCCGCCGATGCCCGCGATCCCCATGCCTATTCCGATGGCTATGTTCTGGACAGCGGGATCTACGCTATGCCGGGGACCCGGCAGCTCAGATTGGCCGACGAACACAGCTTCGGCTCAGTGCTGTTCGACCGCCTGGAGCGGGTCGGCAACCAGGACGTCAATGCAACGTCCTACGATGCCCAGGCCTGGTTCGGTCGCGACTACAACCGGCTGGTGATCAAGGCCGAGGGCGAGGTGTCAAAAGGCAAACTTCAGGATGCCCGCACGGAACTGTTGTGGGGCCATGCCATCGCGCCTTACTGGGACACGCAACTGGGAGCACGCTACGACAGTGGCACCGGTCCCGATCGAAGCTGGCTGGCTTTTGGCTTTCAGGGGCTGGCACCTTACTGGTTTGAGACGAGCGCCACTGCCTACGTTGGCGGCAGTGGAAGGACGGCGCTGCGTCTGGAAGCGGAATATGAAATTCTGTTGACGCAGAAGCTGATTCTGCAACCACATGTCGAAGTCAATCTGTATGGAAAGGACGACGACGCACGCGAAATCGGCAGCGGGTTATCCACCGGCGTGGCGGGCTTACGCCTGCGCTATGAAATCAACCGCCAGTTCGCGCCCTACATCGGCGTCGAACGAGCCAGCAAATATGGAAAGACGGCGGACATGGCTCGTGCATCCGGCGAGTCGACTGCAGAGACCCTCTGGGTCGCCGGTGTGCGCTTCTGGTTTTGATTGCCGTTGCCCACGGGCATCACTCTGCCTGGCACGCACCAACGTCCCGCCCCGACCCAAGCCGAAGTTCGCGATATGGGAAAGCGGACGCTCAGGAACGTAGAAGTCACCGGTGCTGCGCGGCTTTATCGCGCAGCGTCCGTGTGGACTGCCGGGTTAGCCGTTTTTTAGCGCGCTGCTTTGAAAGGTACTGAACATCACCGCGAACCCAAGCTAAATGAAGAGAAATGCCGGAACGAACACCGACCGACACGATGGAATCTTCTGACGCTGCACTGCCACCGAGAAGTGAAACAAAAGCCGCGTAATCTTGAAACCACTCGCTGGTTTGGCTGAACGAGTGAACAAGCATTACCGCGTGGGCTGCGCCAAAGCGTTTCGCTTCAATGACGGCAGACGTTGCGCGGTGTAAAAGTTGATACCGCAAGGCATCGGGAACGGAAGACTGAATGCCAAGTTGCTCGCAAAGGAAGTTGAGCCGCTCTGACTTTCCCGGGCTGGCCTCTGTGCGCCACTCCTGAACAGTGGGGCCGAAGGGTTCCGAGACTTTGCCTTCAACCGCAATTGAAACGATTTTGCCCTCTGAGCGAGCCAAAACCCAGATGTCGTTTTGTGATGGACGCGAGCCGCCTGGCAACGGCACCTGATGCTCGGGCAAAGCTAGAAGTAACTCGATGTCTGGGAATTGGTCGGCCAAAACTGCTTGAACCTCAACAGGAAAGCCGCTTGCTTCTTGCCATGAGTAAGCAAGGGTTCGGGCAGAATAGCCCTGCCGCCAGTGCTTTACGGGATCGGCAAGGAACTGCGCCCATTGTTCTGCGCTTGCCGCTGGAATGTAGATTTTGCTCATTGTGCTGTCCTCCGCTTCCAGTCAATAGGAACTCTCAATGCGTGGCCTGGCTTTGCCAAAACCCCGCGCTGCGGAACAATTGTGTCACCTCGGCATGGATTGGCGCGCCCTCGATCTCCGTTACAAGTTGATCGCCAACCTTGCGACACTCTATGCATGTTGGTTCCTGTTCATCCCACACTACCAGCACCGTACAACGTGGATTCCCCAGCCAACTGAAAAAATAGGCGACGCCCTCCTCAACGCTCTCGTACCAGAATTCCTCAAACTCGACGCCTGTAATCTGTGTCTCCCGAAACATCTCAGCCCAAGTTCTGATTGGAACAAGATGAGCGCTCCCTTCGACAGGCGCTGGCGGAAACGTGCCGTTTGCCTCCACGTCTTGAGCTTCAATCTTCATATTGAATGGGATACGGCCTTCGATGGCTAACGAATAGCGTTTATCTGCCGACGCGGGCGAGGAAGAAGAGAGCGCGGAGTCATCTCGGCGGATAAACCTTGTTGGACTGAACCGCCGGGAGGGCGGTGGTTATGGGGATTGTAAGGAAGGCGCCGGGGAAGTCAATCGTTTGGCATAGGGGTTGGCCGGGAAATATCCCGAGTACGGCAGAGCAAGAGGGCCAGACTCGCCGAATTCCGGGCATCCGGTTCGGCGTGTTGTCCGCCACGGGCGAGAACGGCACGCGAGCGCGCAGGCCCCACTGGAAGCGATCTTTCCATCGCTTCGAGAAGTGCTGAGGTGTGCGCTACCTGTCCAGCTCACGGTGGCCCCCTGGGCGAAGGAAGGTAGGCCGGTAGGCCAGGCTCACGCAAGAGCACCGCCGACACGCGAAACTGTCCGACACCGCAATGCGGACAGCGCGCCGCTTCGATGCGCGCCACCCGGCGCAGGAACTCGTCCACCGATTCGATAACTTCGGGGTGTGGCGGCGGCACATCGAGCGCCGCCCGTGCCGCCGCCAGACAGCGCTTCTTTCGGGCGGCAGAGAGCAGACCATAGTGCCGGATACGCTTGAAGCCGGTCGGCAGAACGTGTTGCAAGAAGCGCCGGATGAATTCAGTGCCTGGCAAGCGGACGACCCGCTTTTGCCCGGATTCGGGATCGCCGCGCACCCGAAAGCGTACGTCGTTGCCGTCGATACCGACGATCCGCTCATTAGAGATCGCCACCCGGTGCGTGTAGCGGCCCAGATAGTCCAGCACCGCCTCGGGGCCACCGAGCGGCGCTTTCGCATAGACCACCCAGTCGTGGGCATACAGCGCGCGCTTGACGCACGGCCAGTCGACATTCGCCTGGACCGATTCCGACCATCGCCCGCTGATTCGCAAGCCCTCCAGAGCGGCGACGAACTTGCCGCGAAACACCTTCGAGAGCGCCTTCACCGGAAACAGGAAGCCGGACGTCGGACGTACCCACTCCCCGGTGGTCGTCAGCGCCCCACCGGCGACTAGCGCATGGACATGCACATGCCGCTCCAGATCCTGCTTCCAGGTATGGAGCACCAGCGAGAACGCCGGGACGCCACCCAGATGACGTGGGTTGGCGGCAAACGCGTTGAGCGTACCCGAGGCGGCGCCAAACAGCGTCTCGTACAGGGTTCGCGGCGCGGCCGCGATCAGCGGATTGAGATCGTGCGGTAACGTGAAGACGAGATGGAAATACGGCACCGGCAGGACTTCGCGGCGTCGTGCGGCGATCCAGACCTCCTTGGCCCGGGTCTGGCATTGTGGGCAATGCCGGTTGCGGCACGAGTGATAGACGTGCCGGCTCCTCCCGCAGCCATCGCAGGTGTCGATATGCCCGCCGAGCGCGGCAGTACGGCAAGCGAGAATGGCGCGCCAGACGCGGGCCGCCCCGCGCGGCAGCGATCGGGTGGCCAGATAGGCGGGGCCGAAGGCGTTGATCACCTCGGCCAGGCCGGCTCGACTCACACGCGCCGGTCAGTGCAGGGGGAGCAGTTCGAGCGGGGACGGGGTGCCGGTCAATCGGCCTTGCGCCAGATGCAGGTAGCGCATGGTGGTCGAAATGTGACCATGCCCGAGCAGGCGCTGGATGCTGTGCAGATCGACACCGGCCTCCAGCAGGTGGGTGGCGAAGGAATGACGCAAGGTGTGGATGCCGGCGGTGTTGGCGAGTCCGGCGGCATCGCAGGCGGCCCGGTACATGCGTTGGGCGGTCTGGACGAACAGGGGGCCGTCGCCGGCCCGGTTGGGAAAGACCCAGCGCCGGGGCCGATAGGTGCGCCAGTACAGGCGCAGCGATTCGAGCAGGTGCGGCGAGAGGATCGTATAGCGGTCCTTGCCGCCCTTGCCCTGGCGCACCTTGATGCAGCTCCGGTCGGGGGCCGATTCAATGTCCGGGAGTTCCAGCGCGCAGACTTCGGAGAGGCGCAATCCGGCGGCGTAAACCGTCTCCAACAGCGTACGGTCACGCAGCGTCCGGCACTGGGCGAAGAGGCGAACAATCTCGTCGCGCGCGAGGACTCGCGGTAGCCGCTTGGGTACCTTGGACATCGGAATGTCAAACCTCGCCGCTTCTCGCCCGAGGACGGTGCCAAACAGAAATCGGAAGGCACAGGCCGCCTGATTGACGCTGGCGTACGCCAGCTTCTTCTCGGTGATCAGGTGCAACAGGTAGGCCTGGATTGCCTTGGCATCCAGTTGATCCGGCGGCGGCCGATAGTGTTTGGCCAGCCCAAGCACACAGGCGATATACGATTCACGCGTGCGGTCGGCAAGGCCGCGCAACACCATGGCGTCGTTCATCCGTTGGCGCAATTCAGTCATGTCGCTCTCCTCTCTTTCGGGAACATTCCCGATGACGAGGATGGCACCGCACGTTATTTGCGTCGCTTCACCGAACACACTCTCGCCGCCACAGAACCCAAAAACACAACGCGGTGGTGACTCGCGCCACCACCGCGTCAGCGGTTTAGTTCAACTACAAGGGCTTCCCCAAACAATGCAAGCGGTTTTCTGATTTTCAGTTCATTGCTTTTTCCTGATCTGGTTTCGGTTCGACTGCGTGTGTCTGACAAGAAGATGGCGGACTGCGAAACTACAACCGGTCATCCCCCAGGGGGACTTCCTCCGGGGCGTGTTGAGCTCATTGGCTCGGACCCTGATGAAAGACGCGCGCCGGGGCCTCAATCGTTAGTCGGGAATGACTTCTTCCCCT
>NZ_FLQY01000024.1 GCF_900089945.1 Candidatus Propionivibrio aalborgensis
GAACATCCCTGTATAAGTATCGAATGTGAATCATAGTGAGCAGCAATAACCAAGCAGAATTGTTAAAGGAACGCGTGCGGTGCGGCGTCTGCCAGCACGGCATCCGTGTTCGTGGCATCGAATTGATCGCCTGCCTGCCTCATCTCGATATGCGCAGTCCTGTGATAGACCGGATTTGCGCCGAATTTGAAGGGAAGAAAAAGGAGCGTGTTTCAGAGAACGAGTCGTTGTCTGTCCAGACAAGTCAAAGTGAGCGGCAGAATCCCGAACAGTCTTGACGGATTCTTGTTTGATGCTTTGCATTTTTTTTGACCAACCCGTGAGTGCGCTTTGTCTTTCGATTACGTGTATTGCGCTGAACTCATCGACCAGGCCGACGGACTGCTGATTACTGCGGGTGCCGGCATGGGCGTCGATTCCGGTCTGCCGGATTTTCGTGGTCCGCAGGGCTTCTGGGGTGCTTATCCGGCACTGGGCCGGGCGCGGATTCCTTTTGAACATATTGCCAGCCCTTCGGCATTTAAAACCCAGCCGCGTCTGGCCTGGGGCTTCTACGGGCATCGCCTGAACCTCTACCGCGCCACCGTTCCGCACGCGGGTTTTGAGATACTGCGGCGGATTGGAGAGCGATTGTCCGAGGGCTGTTTCGTCTTTACCAGCAATGTGGATGGCCAGTTCCAGAAAGCCGGGTATGACGAACAACGCATCGACGAATGCCACGGCTCCATTCATCACCTGCAGTGTCTGGACGCTTGCACCAACGAGATCTGGCCAGCCGATGGTTGGCATCCGGTGGTCGATGAAGAACACTGT
>NZ_FLQY01000025.1 GCF_900089945.1 Candidatus Propionivibrio aalborgensis
AAAGTTTAAAAGCCCTTGTCATAACTCCATGATCGTGAACGGTTTTTCATGCTCCGACCCTGTAAAATTACGTCCCGTTACAAACGCTTCACACACCGAGGGGATATAATCGCGCATTGTTTATCGGAAGATTTTGCCCCATGCTTCGACATTTGCTCAAACTGCGCGGCCTGAGCCTTATCGCATTCAGCGCCCTGGCGCTTTTTCAGACCGTAGCCCGTGCTGAACTGACGATTGAGATCACCGGCGCCGGGGCTAACCGGATTCCCGTGGCGATTGCCGAATTTGCTGGAGATCCGGGTAGCTCCCGTCTTCTGACATCGGTCATACGCGGCGATCTGGAACGCAGTGGGCTGTTCAAGCTGGTCGATGCCAATGGTGTCGCAATGAACGAATCCACCAGCCCGGCCTATAGCGACTGGAAGAACCGGGGTGCCGACGCACTGGCGGCTGGCAGCATCGTCCCGAGCGGTGATGGCCGACAGGAAGCACGCTTCCGGCTTTACGACATCAACAAGCAAGCCACCCTCGCCGGAGCGGCCTTCGTCACGTCGACGCCAATGCTGCGCGCGGCGGGCCACCGAATTGCCGACGCGATCTATGAAAAACTTATCGGCGAGCCGGGCTATTTCGCGACGCGCATTGCCTATGTCGTGAAGGGCGGCCCGAAACACTATGAATTGCACATCGCCGATGCTGACGGGCAGAACGCACAGGCGGCGCTGAAGTCGAAGGAACCGATCATTTCGCCATCCTGGTCGCCCGATGGAAGTCGCCTGGCCTATGTGTCTTTCGAAAACAAGAAACCGGTGGTTTACGTGCATTCACTGGCCACCGGCAAACGTATCGTCGTTGCCAATTTCAAGGGATCGAATTCGGCTCCGACCTGGTCGCCCGATGGCCGCAAGCTGGCAGTCGTCCTGACGAAAGAAGGAGGCTCCCAGATATTTACGGTCAACACCGATGGCTCGGGGGCACAGCGGCTGACCCCCACGTCGGGCATCAATACCGAACCTTTTTTCAGTCCGGACGGTCAGTCGATCTATTTCACGTCGGATCGCGGGGGTAGTCCCCAGATCTACAGGATCAGCGCCGACGGCGGCGCAGCGCAGCGCATAAGCTTTGAAGGGAGCTACAACGTTTCGCCTCGCATATCGCCGGATGGCAGGTCGATGGCTTTCATCAGCCGTCGCGAGAGCGGCTTCCGCCTCGCGGTCATGGATCTGGCCAGCAAACAGGTACAAATCCTCACTGAGTCGCACAAGGATGAATCACCAACCTTCGCGCCCAATGGCCGCATGATCCTGATCGCTACCGAGATCGGTGGTCGTGGTGTATTGTCTGCCGTATCGATTGACGGCCGAATCAAGCAACGGCTTTCCATCCAGGCCGGCGATGTTCGCGAACCTGCGTGGGGCCCCTTTGCCAGATAGTCAACGGCCCCGCTCTTGTTCTTTGACCGTACCCTGAATTTTCCGAATTCTGAATCGCTCTATATTCTCGTAGGAGAAACACCATGAAACAACTCATCATCCCCGCGCTTCTCGCCCTCATGATTGCCGGCTGCAGTTCGACGCCCGATGGTTCCGAGCAGGATGGTGCTCCGGTAGAGTCCCGCAATAGCGGTGTCGCTACGGTTAACGCGGGCGGTATTGACGGACGCAATCTGCCGGCCGTTCTTACCGATCCGAAAAGCATACTCTCCAAGCGCAGCGTCTATTTCGACTATGACAAGTACGAAGTCAAGGCCGAGTACAAGGATCTGGTCACTGCGCACGCCAAGTTCCTTGTCGGCAATCGCCAGTTCAAGATGCTGATTCAGGGCAACACCGATGACCGTGGCAGCCGCGAGTACAATCTGGCTCTCGGGCAGAAGCGCGCCGACGCGATCAAGCAGATGCTGACCCTGCTTGGCGCTCGCGAAGACCAGGTTGAATCGGTCAGCCTTGGCGAAGAGAAGCCGAAGAACGAAGGCCAGAATGAAACCGCCTGGGCCGAAAACCGTCGTGGCGACATGCTTTACAGTGGCGAGTTCTAGGATGCTGGTGCAGCACTTGCGTCTCGCGTCGAGACGTTCATCGGGTTTGACAACGGGCCTGGCAACGGGTTTGACAGCACTCACTGTGCTGCTCGCCGTTTTCGGCGCACAGCACGCGCAGGCCGGAGTCTTCGACGACGAGGAGGCACGCCGACAGATCAAGGACCTGTCAATCAAGAACAACGAGCGTCTCGATACCTTGTCCAAAGCTCAATTCGATCTCGTCAATCAGATTCAGGCGCTGCGCGAGGAGACCGCCAAATTGCGCGGCCAGGTCGAAACACTGAATTACGAACTGGAATCGACCAAGAAGCGTCAGCAGGATTTCTATATCGACCTTGACGGTCGCTTGCGTAACCTGGAGCCGCAGTCAGCCGCGCCAGGAGAGAACAATCCGGCCGACGGGGCAAAACCGGGCTCCGATCCGGGAAAGAAGTCGGCAGTTGACCCCGCCGCCGTAACGCGCGAGTACGAAGCTGCGCTCAACCTCTTCAAAGCCAACAAGATCAAAGAGGCCGCCAGCGCCTTTGAGTCCTTCGTCAAGGCCCACCCAGACAGCACGCTGACGCCTAATGCGCAGTATTGGCTCGGCAACGCGCACTACGCGTTGCGCGACTGCAACAAGGCCATCGCGGTGCACAAGGTTGTGGTCAGCAAGTGGCCACAGCATCCGAAGGCGCCTGACGCGATGATCAATATCGCCACCTGCCAGCAGGAACTTGGCGACAACAAGGGCGAAGAAGCGACCCTGAAATCGGTAATTGCCAAGTATCCGGATAGCACGGCAGCCGCTACTGCCAAAAAACGCCTGAAGAAGTAAGCGGGTGGTCGGCAGTAACAATCGCCTCTCGCTGAAGGTGAGCGAGATATTCTTTTCCGTACAGGGTGAATCCTCGCGTGCCGGCTTGCCGACGGTCTTTGTTCGGCTCACCGGTTGTCCGCTGCGCTGCGTCTGGTGCGATACCGAGTACGCCTTTACCGGCGGGCAGAGCATGACGCTGAACCGGATTCTCGAAGAAGTCGGTACTTTCAAAACACGTCTGGTTTGTGTTACCGGTGGCGAGCCGCTCGCTCAGAAAAACTGCCTGCTGTTGCTGACGGCGCTCTGCGACAGTGCTTATGAGGTCTCGCTGGAGACCTCCGGTGCGATCGACATCGCCATCGTTGACCCGCGGGTTTCCCGGGTTGTTGACCTCAAGGCTCCCGGCTCGGGAGAGTCCGGCAAGAATCGCTGGCAGAACCTCGAACTGCTCACGCCGCATGACGAGTTGAAGTTCGTAATCAAGGACCGCACCGACTACGAGTGGGCACGAAATACGATCGTCGAGAACCGGCTCGACACAGTCTGCCCCGTGCTCTTCTCGCCGGTGCAGGGTGCGATTGAACCGCGAATGCTGGCTGAATGGATACTTGCTGATCGATTGCCGGTGCGCTTTCAACTTCAACTGCACAAGCTGCTTTGGGGTAACATTCGGGGCAAGTAACCGCGTGGACACATTGCCATGAACGCTGAACAGCCTGAAGATCGACGCCAATTCTCGCGTATCGCTTTCCACACTCCAGCCCGACTGGATTGCACTGGCAGCCGTATCGATGTTGTGGTCCTCGACATTTCGCTGAAAGGCGCGCTGATTCGCCTGCCGGCCGAAACGGCACTCAATGAGGGGGCGGTCTGTGTGCTGCGCATTCACCTCGACGAAGCCGAATCAGGCGATCTCATCAGCATGGACACCCGGGTCGCGCATGTTGAAGGAAGCAAGGCCGGCCTTCTTTGCCGGACGATCGATATCGACAGCGTGACGCACTTGCGCCGTCTGGTAGAGCTCAATCTCGGTGATCCGATACTGCTTGATCGCGAGTTCTCGGCCCTGGTCGCCTGATTTTTTCAGCCATGGCTTCGCGATGAGTACCGCTTTTCGGTCCAGTCCGCCACGTGCTGTCGTACTGCTCTCCGGTGGCCTCGACTCGGCCACGACGCTGGCCATCGCCCGTGACGCCGGTTTCGACTGCCATTGCCTTTCCCTGGACTATGGTCAACGCCATCGCATTGAACTTGAAGCGGCCGCCACGGTAGCCACGGCGTTGTGCGCCAGCGAGCATCGCGTACTGCATCTGGGTCTTGACGAGTTCGGCGGTTCGGCGCTCACAGACACCCGCATCGCGATACCCGTTGACGGCGTTCAGCCCGGCATTCCGGCCACCTACGTGCCGGCACGCAATACCATCATGCTCTCTCTGGCGCTGGCCTGGGCCGAGGTATTGGGCAGCCGTGATATTTTTGTCGGCGTCAATGCTGTTGACTACTCCGGCTACCCGGATTGTCGGCCGGAATACATCGCCGCTTTCGAGACCATGGCCAATCTGGCAACCAAGGCCGGTGTGGAAGGGCGCAAGTTGACTGTTCATGCTCCTTTGATCGATCTTTCCAAGGCCGAGATCATTCGCATCGGCAGCAAGCTGGGTATTGACTATCGCGCAACCGTTTCCTGCTACCAGGCAGACGAACAGGGCATGGCCTGCGGAGTTTGCGATTCTTGCCGATTGCGACGGGAGGGTTTTGCTGCGGCTGGCGTTGCCGACCCAACCCCTTACATGAGGAATCCACAAGAAGCGTAGCAACGGCATGCGTGCCAAGGGCCTGCATTTGACAGGTTTCCGGGTGGTATCTATAATCCGCCCTTCCTGTTTTTTCGGGTCGGTAGCTCAGTTGGTAGAGCAGCGGACTTTTAATCCGTTGGTCGAGAGTTCGAATCTCTCCCGACCTACCAAGACACTACCGATCTTGGTGGAAGCGCTAGTTGGTGGTTACTCCGTGGGGCGTTAGCTCAGTTGGTAGAGCAGCGGACTCTTAATCCGTAGGTCGAGTGTTCGAATCACTCACGCCCTACCACGAAATGTAATTTAAAAACAATACCTTAGAAGTGAATTGGCCCAACCCAAAAAGGTTGGGCTTTGTTCTTTGTGGGCCATGGCCCACAACTGGCCCTTTCGTGGCCCACGAGAACCGACCACTATGCTGAATTTGAACTAAAGACCAATCGGGCCACAGTCGGCAAGAACAAGGCATTTTCAAGAGTGGCTATTCCGATAACCTATTCCATCTTCAAGAAGTCTGCCCACCATCAATGCATCAGCTGGATATTCCACCTAAAACCGGCCACCGATTCCATAGCAAACCCTGCCAGTAATTCCATTCCACCACAAACAGTCAGTGCGATTCCGGTTCCTGGAAGCAGCCAGTCGTCACCAAGTGCTTTGTGCCCCGAGCCAACATTCGTCGCCGCAATCGTTCGTTGACCGCTCATAGAGTCGAGCAGTCGCCCGACACGGCTACTCACGGACAGCAGTTCGGCGATTCTGTTGAAAAACTCGCCACGATTCATCGCGTGCGATACAATATGCGTATAGCATTTGT
>NZ_FLQY01000026.1 GCF_900089945.1 Candidatus Propionivibrio aalborgensis
CTAGCAGCCTGTCGGACTTAAGTTCATCCGACGGACGCATTTCACGATCCGGGAAGAATCGAAGCGTTTCAGGCTGAAATCAGGGTGTTTTGGCATGGAATCGTGATGCTCCTGTCCTGTTATTTTACTGCGGACGCAATACGGCCATGCGCTTCAAGTTCCACGCGAGGCACACCAGCGTCCATTCGTTCCGCACATTCTCCAGGCCACGCAGCAGAAACTGACGGAAGCCCATCACCGACTTGACGATGCCGAACACCGGTTCCACCGTTTGCTTGCGTAGCGCATAGGTTGCGCGACCACGCTTGGTTTTGAGCGCATGCTTCATCGCATCGACGGGTGAAGCGTCTTCGATCAGCGGCGCCGGCTCGGTGAAACGCTGCCGCCACGCTTGATGGTGTCCATCGCGCTTGACCGCAATCAGCGGCGCCATCTTGGCCGCGACACAGGCCGTGACGTTCTTCTGGCTGAAGTAACCCGTATCCGCCAAGAGGGTTTCCGGCTGATTCAGTCCTTCAGGATGGGCTTGCAGGATCGTAACCATCGGCTCGATCTGTTCCTTGTCGTTGGTGGCCTGGGTGACGTGCGGAACGAGGATCAGCATCGATTCGGTATCAACCACTGCCTGGGCGTTGTAGCACTGCTCGAAGCCGCCGCCCGCCACCTTCATGATCCGCGACTCTTCGTCCGTCAGGTTGATCTGATCGCCCGCACGCGGGCCGGCTGCGGGAGGCGTAGGGGGCTTGCCGCCGGGCTTCTTGCCCGTCGCCGCTTCCTTCTCTGCGCGCGCCGCCATCTTGGCGGCGTACTCCGCTTGCTCCTGTTCGTACCGCGCCTGTGCCCGTGCTTCAATCTTGGCTTTTGCCGTGGCAATCGCCGCCAGACGATCTCCCCGGCGCTTGACCTCGTCGGGCAGACTCACTCCGTCCGGCACCGACGATTGATCCGCCGCTTCCGCCAGCGCCAGCAGTTCCTGCACTTCGGCCTTCAGGTGTGCTTCGATCTTCTCGGCGTGCCCATACGACAGGGCGCTGTACCGGCTGGCGTTGGCGTGAATCTTGGTGCCGTCCAAGCTGACAGTGCCAAAGCGTGAGAGTTGGTTCTCTCTGGCTACTTCCAGCACTTGCACGAAAGCGGACTGAAATTCCTGACCAAAGCGCTTTCTGAAGGTCGCCAGGGTATCGTGGTCAGGATGCCGGTTGCAGGCGATATACCGGAAGGCCAGTGAGTCGAAGGTCGCCCGCTCGATCTTGCGGCTGGAGAACGTACCGGTGGCATAGCCGTAGATCAACAGCGAGAGCAGCGTCGCCGGGTGATACGCCTCGCTACCGCGTCCGGCATAGGCCCGTTCCAGCGCCGACAGGTCCAGTCCTTCCACCACATCGACGACGTAGCGCGCCAGGTGTGCCTCCGGCAACCACTCCTGCACCGAGGGCGGCAGCAGGTAGTCGGTGTCTCGATCTATCGGATGAAAAGCCATGGCGATGTCCGTCTGATTCAATCAGCTATGATTATAGCATAATGCCGGTTAAGCCCGACAGGCTGCTAG
>NZ_FLQY01000027.1 GCF_900089945.1 Candidatus Propionivibrio aalborgensis
TTTTACCCGTCACGACCGCTTGCGCCTGGTCGCGGGGCAGACGCCGGTGGCCTTGATCGCCCGACCGGTGTCGGCCGACGGGCGCGAACTGCCTCTGGTTGGCACCGCAGTTCTCGACGGCAGTAGCAAGGAACCGGCAATCTGGATTTCCGAAGCACTGCAGGATATTTATGGCTGGCAGCCCGGCCAGCAGGTGGACCTGCCGTTGGCCGGGCGACCGGTTCGTATGCGCGTGGCGGGCGTTTGGCGTGACTATGCGCGGCAGACTGGCGCACTGATGATCGACCTGGCGGACTACCGTCGCCTGACCGGCGATCAGTTGGTCAATGACGCGGCAATCCTGCTTGCACCTGGCGTTGCGCCCGATCAGGTGGCCGCCGCGCTCACTGCCACGAGCAGCCCGGGAACACTGAGCATCGCCTATCCGGGCGAGATTCGCGCCATCAGCCTGCGCATCTTCGACCGCACTTTCGCCGTCACCTACCTGCTCGAAGCCGTCGCCGTGATCATCGGTCTGGCTGGCGTGGCCGCCAGTTTCGCCGCGCTGGCGGTGGCGCGGCGACGCGAGTTCGGGATGCTTCGTCATCTGGGCCTGACGCGCCGCCAGATCGGCTGGATGCTGGCCCAGGAAGGCGCCTTGGCGGCAGGCGTCGGGGTTATCGGCGGACTGCTGGCCGGCGCGGCGATCGGGCTGGTGCTGATCGAGGTGGTCAATCGGCAGAGCTTTCACTGGAGCATGGATCTGCGCATTCCCTATGGCTCGCTGGCCGTTTTCGCTAGCGTCCTGATTGTCTTGGCGGCACTGGCCGCGGTGGCCGCCGGTCGGCAGGCCATGCGTCAGGGCGCGATTCTTGCGGTGCGCGAGGACTGGTGATGGATCGCCGCGCCTTCCTGCTCGCGCTGGCCAGCCTGTCAACTTGGCGTGCCGGAGTGGCGCAGGCCGATGTGGAGACGGTTGAATTCGCGCCAGTACTGCCCGGCCGCAAACTGACGTTTCCCGTCGATCACGGTGCGCACCCGGATTTCCGCACCGAGTGGTGGTATGCCACCGGTTGGCTGAACTTGCCGGACGGTACTCCGCTCGGTTTTCAGAGCACTTTCTTTCGCGTCCGTACCGGAATCGGAGAGGACAACCCGAGCGCTTTCGCTCCCCGTCAGCTGATCCTCGCCCACGCGGCCCTGGCCGACCCGCGCCTGGGCCGCTTGCGCCACGAACAGCGCGCCGCACGTGTCGGTTTTGGGCGCACCGGATTCGAGACGGGGCGGACAAACGTATGGATTGGCGACTGGCGGCTCGAACAGCGCGAAGGCGGCTATCAGGCGGAGGTTCGCGGCGAGGATTTTTCCTACGCGCTGGCGCTAATGCCTGATGGCCCTCCGATGCTCAACGGCGACGCCGGATTTAGCGCCAAGTCGCCGCAGGCGGGCCACGCCAGCTACTACTACAGTCGACCGCAACTCAAGGTGAGTGGCTGGGTAACCCTCAACGGCCAACGACAAGAAGTAACCGGCCTGGCTTGGCTGGACCACGAGTGGTCGAGCGAACTCCTGCACGCGTCCGCACAAGGCTGGGACTGGATTGGTTTGAACCTGACCGACGGTAGCGCACTGATGGCTTTCCGCTTGCGCGGAAAGGACGGTACTCCGCTGTGGTCCGCCGCCACATTCCGGCAGCCCGGAAGCCGCGTACAGGCGCTGCCGCCCGAGGTTATCGGCTTTACATCCGTGCGCCGCTGGCGATCGCCGCGTACCGCAATCAGCTACCCGGTCGAGTGGCGCGTACGAATAGGCGAGCGACAGCTCCATCTGATACCGCTGATTGACGACCAGGAACTGGACAGCCGCCGAACGACAAGCGCCATTTATTGGGAAGGGGCCGTGCGAGTTGAGGAGGGCGGCAGTGAAATTGGCCGGGGTTATCTGGAAATGACGGGCTATGGCGAGAAAATCAGGCTGGGTTGAAAATTCACCCGCCTGGGTCCAATCAAATTTGACGTCGGGTGCATGACTCACAGATACTCTAGGGGTGATTTTGAATTCTCCCTTGTCGGTCACGACAGCATGACTAAAGCTCGCAATTCATGAAGACGAACGAAGAACAGGATCAGGAGCAAATCCAGGAGCCAGAACCGGATCCGACGGTCGACAAGTTCGGCGAGGCGCTTAACGCAACACGCTTCCGCATGTTGGAGGATATCGCGCGCGAACTGGCTGGCGATGTGGTTTTCCCCACCTATTTCGACGCCGCTCTGCGCCTGCGCAAGGAGTTGCAGAACCCGGATCTGCCAACCGCGCGCATTGCAAAGATCGTCGGCATCGAACCCCTGACTGCTGCCAAGCTGATGCAACTGGCCAATTCTGCTTATTACAGCCGCGACGGCTCGAAAGCCAAGGATTTGCGCGCGGCGATCAATCGCCTGGGTGTCGATGTCGTACGCACCACCGCCCTGGCTATCGCCATGGCCCAGCTCCTGCATTCCAAAGACATGGCGATCTTCGGCAACCTTGCCGGCGCGCTCTGGGATCATTCGATCCGGACTGCGGCGGCCGCACGCATCCTGGCGCGCACCTACACCCGGATCAATCCCGATGAAGCGCTGCTGGCTGGGCTAGTGCATGACCTGGGCGCCTTCTACATGCTATACCGAGCAGTTCAATATCCTGAGTTGTTGCTGCGCCCGGATACGGTAAAGTACATCATCATGCGCTGGCACGAAGGTGTCGGCGTAACGCTGCTCAACGCCTTGGGCATGCCCGAAGAAATCGTCAACGCCACCATCGATCATGATCAACCACGCCCGATATCGACAACGGTGCGGACGTTGTCGGACATCGTCTACGTCGGCAACATCATTGCCGGCACTCACTTTGAATGGTCGCGACAAGACACCGATCCGGATGCCGGCGATGCAGGTTCCGTTCGGCAGAGCTTCAAAGACCTGCTGCCGGAAGTCGAGGCCGACACCATGGAAATGCTGTCGGTCTTCAAATAGGCGAATGGCGCGCCCGGAGAATCGATGGAACGTCATCTCAGCTCTTCTGCAGCCGAACCGACTCGGGCCGAGATCGAGTCCTTGCAGGAACCTCTTTTCATTGAGTTCGGCGCGTCCTGGTGCGGCCACTGCATTGCCGCGCAGCCGCTGATTGCGTCGGCCCTTGGTGATCATCCACGAACGCGGCGTATCAAGATCGAAGACGGTCCGGGTCGCCGCCTGGGGCGTTCATTTGGCGTGAAACTTTGGCCGACACTGGTTTTCATGCGCCGGGGGCAGGAAGTCGCGCGTTTGATCCGGCCGACCGATCGGAGCGCTATAGCGCAGGCGCTCACGCAGATTGACGACGAGTCGTAGCCTGTATTTGCCGCAAATGCCGGGTGATCAGTTGCGTTCCCAGATGCTCACTTCGGACAGCGTATGCTGGAACTTCCGTTTGGTTTCGCGAATGACGAATGGAACGGAGAATGGTCCGCGCAGCAGGCGGAAGTGCTTGCCGAGGATGGTTTTCAAGCCATCGAAGGTGCTGAAATTCTCGCCGTCCTTTTTGAATCCGCCGATCCATGCTTCACGCTTGGTGTGTTCCGTTAGCCAAGTGTAGGGCGAGGCGAGCAACAGCACGCCGCCGGGATTGAGCCGCTGGTGGACCGATTCGAGGAATTTCTGCGGATCGTAAAGGCGATCGATCAGATTGGCAGCGAGGATCAGGTCGTACCCGGTAAACACCGGTTTGAGATTGCAGGCGTCACCCTGGAAAAACTCGACTTTCTGCGCGACCGGGCCGAGCCCCAATTCAGCGAGACTGCGTTCCTTGAAAGCCACCAGTTCGCCCTCCTCGACGAGGGTGTAACCTAGCCTGCCTTGTTCGGCCAGCCGAGTGCCCAGGCCAATGAAGCGGGCCGAAAAATCGATCCCGGTCACCCGCTCAAAATGCCGCGCCAGTTCAAACGTCGCGCGGCCCGTGGCACAACCCAGGTCCAGAGCCTTGTCGGCCGGTTTTTCGCCCATCGCGGCGATGGCTAACTGCGCCAGCGCGCGCGGGAAATTCGGCACGTCGAAATATTCGTCTCCGTAGTGGAATTCGGCGTATTCGGAAACCAGCCGATCCGTTTCGTACTGGGATGTTTGCGATGTTGCCGGCGCACCGGACTTCACGTAACGGAATCCGGCATGCTGGAAAAAGTGGCGGCGGAAAGCATAGCGCGATGCAGGCAGCGCTTCATTGCCGCAGGATATCCACGATCCGCCCTTGATGATGTTGTGTCGCCCATCATACGTCGGCGTCGTGAAGTCATCATAAACCGCGTGCACCTGAAAACCATCGAAGGGATAGATCGGGGTCTCGGTCCACTGCCAGACATTGCCAATAACATCGAACAGCGGCCCGTGCGCAAACTCGGTGACCGGGCATGATGAGGCGTAACGGGCGAGGTGAAGGTTTGCCGGGGCAGCGCCCCCGGAACTGCGCTCTTCCGCACCACAGGCCAGGTCGTCTATGCTGGTGAATTCGCGCAATGCCTGCCACTCATCCTCGGTCGGCAAACGCACCGGATCGCCAGAGGTACGGGCTTTCCAGTTACAGAACGCCTTGGCCTCATGGTAATTGGTTTCCACGGGCCAGTCCCAGGGCATCGGAACTTCTTCGAGCATCAGACGCAAGCGCCATTGCCTGCCATCGCGGATCCAGAAGGTAGGGTGTTCGGCGCGCGTAAACTTGAGCCAGCCTGCACCCTCATCCAGCCAGAGCGATTCGTCGGCATAGCCTCCGGCCTCGACGAATCCCAGAAACTCCTGATTGGAAACCAGATAGCGGCTCGCCTGAAAGGCTGTGATGGAAGTCTCGTGACATCCGAACTCGTTGTCCCAGCCGTAATAGGCAACACCCGCTGGATCGATGTTGCCATTGGCATCCCTTCCGACGCGCAATTGGGTCGCCGGGATTTCAAGCAAATCGTTCTGCGGTGCCGCAGAAGTTGCACGACAGGGCGGCCAGGCGGGATGCGGTGCGAGGTACTTCAGGCGATGCTGACGAATCAGCACGGAAGAGGTTTCCAGATGAATGCGCTCGTGCTCGATTCCCATCAGGATGATCCACCACGGATGGTCCCAGCCGATCGGCAACGATAACGGCGTGGTTCGAATCAGCTGGTCACCCATGGCACGCACTGAATCGCGATAGGCTTTGACCTCGCTTACACTGGGCCATTCGTAACGCGCATCGTTGAGGTCATCCCAACTCATTTCATCGACCCCGACGGCGAACATCGACTCGAATTTCGGATTGATGCGCTGCTCGATCAGGCCGGCCAAGAGCAACTTGTTAACGAAAAAGGTCGCGGTATGGCCGAGGTAAAAGATCAGCGGATGACGCAAGGCAATGGGCTTTTCGTAGTAGGCCTCGTCGCAGTTCAACGCCTCGAACAGTTGTTCGTAGCGATCAAACGTCGCGTGAAAATAGTCGAGAATCTCGACTCGTTTCTTCTCGGCATCCTTCCCTGACAAATTGGGCGTTCTTGGAAAGACTGGGTTTGGCATACGGATTCGGGTTTTCAACAGGCGGTTGTAAAAGAGTTGATCGAAGTTCTTCAATCGGCACATTCTAACGCTTGGCGGCTACTGAACCGTAGACCGCCCCGCACGACCTGACCGGTTTCTTCCATGTATCAGCATTCAGTGCGCTCGCATTGAATGTCATATTCATGAAATGCACGGATCGCTATTGCCGCCCTCTCCGTCATGCCTGAGGTACGGAAGCCGGGCAAAGCCAGCTATGCTGTGGGGCCTTGTCGCTTCGCCGAAAGGAGTCGACCGGAACTACTTCTTGAGAATCCTGAATTCCTGAATCCGGCGAATATCACCGCGAGAGATCCGGCTGCCTCAGCAATCAGAGCACTGCGCTACTATTGCTTCGGCCCGATGAAGTATTAAGCGGCATACCTGACGCGCCGGTCTTGGAAGTAG
>NZ_FLQY01000028.1 GCF_900089945.1 Candidatus Propionivibrio aalborgensis
CGTCGACTCGGTCAAGGCGGCATGCCGTGATCTTGACCTGCCCGAACCTACAGATGAGCACGCCCGGCAGGTGATCGGGCTTGGACTTGACGATGCCTTGCGTCATTCGACTCCCGGCCTATCGGTAGATAGATTTCCACAGATGGTTGAACGCTACCGGCACCACTACCTGTCACGTGACCATGAGTTGAATTTGTTTGACGGCGCAGCGGAGCTGATCGCTGAGCTGCATGCCCTTGGCTTTGTCCTGACGGTGGCAACCGGGAAAAGCCGTCAGGGTTTGAACCGCGCCATGATGCATTGCGGTCTGGGTCGCTATTTCTCGGCAACGCGCTGTGCCGACGAGTGCTTTTCCAAGCCGCACCCGCAGATGCTGGAGGAGTTGATGGAAGAATTCGCCGTGCCACCGGCGCGGGTGTTGATGATTGGCGACACGACACATGACTTGCAGATGGCGATCAACGCGGGGGTGGCCGGTCTGGCCGTCGCTTATGGAGCGCATTCGGCCGGAGTGCTTGATACCTTGAGTCCGCTGGCTCGGGTGTACAACATAGCCGAATTGGGAGCCTGGTTGCGGACACACGCCTGATCCGTCAATTCAGTCTCCGCTCGGCGATGCCGCTTGATGGACATGACGATAATTGCCCTCCGTGTGTATAATGGTGCTTTGCAGCATTGAAGTGTGTTGATGAGCGTGTTGCGTGTGGTTTGCCGATTGAGAGGTTTGCATGTCTGAGCCGTTGCGACTGGTCAAGAAGTATCCTAATCGTCGTCTTTACGACACCAGAACCAGTGCCTATATCACATTGAGCGATGTTAAAGACCTTGTGCTTTCGCATGAGGATTTCAAGGTAGTGGACGCAAAGAACGGCGAGGATCTAACTCGCAGCATCCTATTGCAAATCATCATCGAAGAAGAAGCGGCGGGTGTACCCTTATTTACCACCGAGCTGTTGTGTCAGATGATCCGCTTCTACGGCCACGCCATGGAGGGAATGCTTGGCAAGTATCTGGAAACCAACATCAAGACCTTTTCAGACTTCCAGAAGAAGCTTAATGAGCAGTCGCTCCTGTTGTACGGAGAAGACAGCAACCAGATGCAGAAAGACATGTGGTCCCAGTTCATGAATTTCCAGGGCCCGGCCATGCAGACGATGATGTCTACCTATATGGATCAGAGCAAAAAAATGGTGCATCAGATGAAGGATCAGTTAAAAAGCCAGACCCTGAACCTGTTCTCCGGGATTCAGGTGACTGGGTTGGCTGCTGATGATGCGCAAAAACCGAACCGATCCGATAAATAAGTCGGCTTGTTCCGACGTAGAAAACTTCCCCGTGATTGCTGATTCCTGCCAGCCGCCCAAGGTTGGCTTTGTTTCCCTTGGATGCCCCAAGGCGCTTGTTGATTCCGAACAAATCCTCACCAAACTGCGTGCCGAGGGCTACCTCATTTCGCCCTCGTACGAAGGCGCCGATCTAGTGGTCGTCAATACCTGCGGCTTCATCGACGCTGCAGTTGAAGAATCCCTCGACGCCATTGGCGAGGCGCTTGCCGAGAACGGAAAGGTCATCGTTACCGGCTGTTTGGGGGCAAGGAAAGAGATCATTCACGAAGCGCATCCACAGGTGCTGGCGATTACCGGTCCGCACGCAGCCGACGAGGTTTTGCAGCATGTGCATGCGCATCTTCCGCAACCGCACAATCCGTTCACAAGTCTGGTGCCCCTGCAGGGCATCAAGCTGACGCCGCAGCATTTCGCCTACCTGAAGATATCCGAAGGCTGCAATCACAGTTGCACCTTCTGTATCATCCCGTCGATGCGCGGCCCGTTGGTCAGCCGTCCTGTCGGCGATGTGCTGCAGGAAGCCAGGAATCTGGCCGAGTCAGGCGTGCGCGAATTGCTGGTCATTTCGCAGGACACCAGCGCCTACGGTGTCGATCTCAAGTACCGCACGGGTTTCTATGAGGGTCGTCCGGTGAAGACCCGGCTTAAGGAACTCTGTGCGGTGCTGGCCGAGTTCGGCATCTGGGTGCGCCTGCACTACGTATATCCGTATCCGGGAGTAGATGATCTGTTGCCGCTGATGGCCGAAGGCAAGATTCTGCCTTATCTCGATGTGCCGTTTCAGCACGCAAGTCCACGCGTCCTCAAGGCCATGAAGCGTCCGGCCAGTGCCGAAAACAACCTTGAGCGCATCAAGGCGTGGCGTACCATCTGCCCGGATATCACCCTGCGCAGCACCTTCATCGCCGGATTCCCCGGTGAAACCGAGTCCGAGTTTGAAGAACTTCTAGCCTTCATCGAGGAGGCCCGACTCGACCGGGTGGGCTGCTTTGCCTATTCGCCGGTTGATGGTGCGACGGCCAATGGGTTGGCGGGCGCGGTGCCGGACGAGGTGCGCGAAGAGCGCCGCCGGCGTCTGATGGATATTCAGGAAGATATTTCCGCCGAACGGCTCGCCGCCAAGATCGGGCGTGAAATCAAGGTGTTGGTCGATGAGGTCGATGAGGAAGGGACGATTGCGCGTTCTTCGGCAGATGCGCCCGAGATCGACGGCTTGGTCTTCATCAACAGCTATTTCAACGCCAAACCGGGCGATTTCCTGAGCGTGAAAGTTATTGACGCGGATGAGCACGATCTTTATGCGGAGCTTGTAAATACTTAGCCACGGCGTGTGGCAAGCGCGCCAGAGAAAGTTAATATCGCGGGTTTGGAAACAACCCGTGGAAGATCGCAAGGATCTGTTCTTCACTTGACGTGTTTGTCTTGTTGACGAAACTGTCGGCCTTATCAGGAGTGTGAGCTTGACCCAGGGGAGTCTGATCGAAGAACTCGCTGCCATTGTCGGTGCCGAAAACGTCCTTACAGAGCCGGATGATACTGCGCCTTATCTCCTTGACTGGCGTGGACGCTATCGCGGCAAGGCCCTTTGCGTGGTGCGCCCGGCGACGACCGAAGAAGTGTCGGCCGTCGTGCGCGTCTGCGCGCGGGCCGGTGTGGCCATTGTCCCGCAGGGCGGAAATACCAGCCTGTGCGGTGCGGGAATTCCCGATGAAAGCGGAGAGACCGTACTGATCAGCCTGTCGCGCCTGAACCGAATCCGGGCGATTGATTCTGCCAACAACACAATCATCATCGAAGCCGGCTGTGTTCTTCAGACATTACAGGAGGCGGCAGCGCAGGCCGGAAGATTGTTCCCGCTTTCATTGGCTGCAGAAGGCAGTTGCCAGATCGGCGGCAATCTCTCGACCAACGCCGGCGGAGTTCATGTGATGCGCTACGGGAATATGCGCGAACTTGCACTCGGCCTGGAGGTTGTACTGCCGAGTGGCGAAATCTGGAATGGCCTGCGCGGGCTGCGCAAGGACAACTCCGGATATGACCTGAAACAGTTGTTCATCGGTGCCGAGGGAACGCTGGGCATCATCACGGCAGCAGTATTGAAGCTCTTTCCGCTTCCTCAATCCGTCGCTACCGCCTGGATGGCGATTTCAACACCCTCAGCAGCCGTACGCCTTCTCGGAGAACTTCAGGGCGCTTTTGGCACAGGATTGAATGCCTGTGAACTGGTTTCCGATATCGCCCTGGGTTTGGTGCTCAAACATATTCCGGGCGCCCAGGCGCCGCTTGCTCGGAGCCCGTGGCATCTGCTTGTCGAGGTTTCAGGTGAGAGCGAGGAGGGGGTACTGCACGCTGCGCTGGAGGGCTTCCTCGAACAAGCGCTGAAGAATGGTGCGATCAGCGACGCCGTGCTGGCGCAGAACAGTGCACAGGCCAGGCGCTTGTGGGCGTTACGCGAGAATATCAGCGAGGCCCAGAAGATCGAGGGCTTGAGTATCAAGCACGACCTTTCGGTGCCGATTTCGTACATCGGGGAATTTCTCGATCGCGCCGACGCGGCGCTGAAGCAGGCCTTCCCCAGCTATCGAATCGTTGCTTTCGGACATGTGGGCGACGGCAACCTGCACTACAACCAGTCAAAGCCCGAGACGATGGAGAACGATGCATTCATTGCGGCGCAGTCGCAGATCAATCGGATCGTTCACGACATCGTGAATGATCTTGGCGGCAGCATCAGCGCCGAGCATGGTCTCGGCCAGCTCAAGCGTGAGGAAATACTGCGTTACAAGAGTCCGCTTGAAATGGAGATGATGCGTGCAGTAAAGCGGGCACTGGATCCGCAGGGATTAATGAATCCTGGGAAAGTACTTTGATTGTGTTGATAGTTGGACCGCGTTCGCGGATTCGTTTCAGGATAGTGACTCCGTCGGCTGCGGAGGCGGAGGCATCCTGAGTTGCGGTAAAATCTCCCGCTCTTTCAAGAGGAATGCAAGAGACGCAAGCAACTCGCTCGGTCCTTCATTTCCCGTTTTCCGGAAATCACCATGACTGCACAACTACTCGACGGCAATGCTCTCGGACAAAAATTGCGTGCCGGTTTCAAGCAAAAGGCTGAGGAACTCGCGGCGCAGGGAACGCGTCCCGGCCTTGCCGTTATCCTGGTCGGTGGCGATCAAGCCTCGCAGGTTTACGTCCGCAACAAGGTCAATGCGTGTGCCCAGGCCGGTATTCATTCCGAAAAGTACAGCTACGATGATGACGTAGCACCTCAAGTGGTGCTCGACAAGATCGCTGCGCTCAACGCCGACCCAAAGATTCACGGCATTCTTGTCCAGTTGCCTTTGCCCAAGCATTTTGATGCCGATGCAGTGCTAGAAGCCATTGCGCCTGAAAAAGACGTCGACGGATTTCGTGCCGAGAATGTCGGAGCGCTGGTGCAGGGGCAAGCCTGCTTCATTCCGTGCACGCCGTATGGCGTGATGAAATTCTTTGAGGAGGCCGGAGTGAATCTCAAGGGCAAGGAAGCCGTTGTCGTCGGCCGCTCGAATATCGTCGGCAAGCCGATGGCCATGCTGCTGATGCACGCCGGCGCTACGGTCACGGTATGCCACTCGCAAACGCGGGATCTCAAGGGTCATTGTCAGCGTGCGGATATCCTTGTCGCGGCGATAGGAAAGCCGAAGATGATTACCTGCGACATGATCAAACCTGGCGCGGTTGTCATTGACGTTGGAATCAACCGTCAGCCTGACGGAAAGCTTTGCGGTGATGTCGATTTCGACTCGGCGAAGGACGTCGCATCGTTCATCACGCCAGTCCCAGGTGGTGTCGGCCCGATGACGATTACCATGCTATTGGCCAATACGCTCGAGAGCGCCGAGCGCTTTGCAAGCACTTAGGGAGATGAACATGAACAAACAACCGCTCGTCGGCATCGTGATGGGGTCGGATAGCGACTGGCCAGTAATGCGCAGCTGCGCCGAAACGCTCAAGCGCTTCGGCATTGCCTACGAAGCCAAAGTGCTTTCAGCGCATCGTACGCCCGATGCGGCGCTCGATTATGCGTCCAGTGCGCAGGGGCGTGGCATCAAGGTGCTGATCGGCGCCGCTGGCGGTGCGGCTCACCTCGCTGGCGTGCTGGCGGCCAAGAGCGAATTGCCGGTGCTGGCGGTACCCATGCCATCCAAACACTTGCAGGGGCTCGATTCATTGCTGTCCATGGTGCAGATGCCCGGCGGAATACCAGTCGCTACTTTTGCCATCGGCGAAGCCGGAGCAGTAAATGCGGCGTTGTTTGCCGTATCGATGCTGGCCCTGAGCGATCCCGATCTGGCCAAGAAGCTGACTGATTTCCGCTTCAACCAGTCCGAAAAGGTGCTGTCGAAGACTTTGCCGGACTTGCCTTGAAGAAATGAGTCAGGAGTTCGCCCGAGCCGTCGAGCTGCTACAGGCCTGCGAACTGGTCGCCTTCCCGACCGAGACGGTCTACGGCTTGGGTGCCGATGCGGCGAACCCCGAGGCTGTAGCTAAAGTATTTGCGGCCAAGGGGCGGCCGGCAGACCATCCACTGATTGTGCACTTGCCCGGTGCGGCCTATCTTGATCGCTGGGCGAGCGGTATTCCGGATGTGGCTTGGGAACTGGTTGAAGCGTTCTGGCCAGGCCCGCTCACCCTGATTCTCAAGCGCACACCTGAAGTTCCCTATGCGGTGACGGGAGGACAGGAAACAATCGGCGTACGCGTGCCGGCACATCCCGTTGCGCTCGAACTGCTGCGCACCTACGCGCAGGCCGGTGGAAGCCGCGGCGGCATGTGTGGCATTGCTGCGCCATCAGCCAACCGTTTCGGGCGTATCAGCCCGACCACTGCTGCGCACGTGCGGCAAGAGCTGGGCGATTCCGTTGCGCTGGTGCTTGACGGCGGACAGTGTCCGGTTGGCATTGAATCGACGATCATTGACCTGTCGCGAGATGGTGGCCTGCCACCGCGCTTGCTCCGCCCAGGGCACATCTCACCTGAGCAGATCGCTTCGGTTATCGGCGTGCTGCCCGCTCTGCCGGAGGCAGGCATTGGCGTGGAGGTTCCACGCGTATCCGGCGCGCTGGAGGCGCACTATGCGCCACAGACGCCGATGCGGCTGGTCGCGACCGAACAATTGCCGGCAGTCATCGGCGAGATGCACGAGAATGATCGACGCTGTGGACTTCTGTCGCGAACTCGTCAAGCGCTTGTGCTGATGTCTCACTCGCAGCGTCAGTTGCCGGATGAGCCGAAGGGTTTCGCGCGTGGCCTGTATGCGGCCCTGCGCGAGCTTGATGAACAGGGCAACGATCTTATCGTCGTCGAGAATGTTCCCAACGATTCAGCCTGGGCCGCCGTGGCTGACCGCCTTCGCCGCGCGGCCAGAGGTTCTGCTGAGACGGATTTTCACCACCTGTGATTTGTGCGACCTTCGATCAGCGAATTCTGTTCTTGGTAGCTTGACGTGCCCGTTATCGAGCGTTTCTTCGCATCATTTCGGCTGCCATGGCGGTGAATTGCTCCTCGACCTCATGCTTGATGAAGCGCCCGCCAAAGGTTCGCGCTAAACCCGAATCCGGGACTACCTCGGCGCGGTAGTGCACCCGTGTGGCGGATCCGGATTGCGTCAATTCAAGCTCACTCTCAAAGCGCTCCGCATTTCCGGTAATCTGCCTGGCAAGAATTCGCTTCATTGGCTCAAGCCGAATCTCTCGTTCGGAAGCGAATGCATAGGACAGGATGCCGAATCGTGCGAGTCCTTCCTGGGCGACATACAAGATTTTGCCATCGCGCCGGACGATCTTGCTCGACGTCAGGTTACTCAGAATTCCGGTCATATTGTCGAAATCGGTGAGAACTTCCCAGGCCGTGCGCAAGGGCACCGGTAGATCAAACTTCGTATCGACAATAAAGGCATCGCCATTTCTCTCTATGTTGATCACAATTTCCGGCTCGACACCCGACACGACATGGCTCAGGGCCAACAGAAAAATCGCTGTCAGGGTGAAGATGAAACGAGACAGTGCAGACATAGTTGAGTCGGGCTGGATTGAGTCAGGCTGGTTCTGTCCTAGTCACGATGAGATACTTCGATCACTCGTGCTCGCCCAGAAAGGGCGAAACAGGCCGAGCCCGTCCGGAATTTATGTGGCGCAGGCGTGTTCTTGCTCTTCTTTTTTTCTGTGAGCATGACTGAATTCCCCAATTAAGTTAGTTGGAATGATGCAGCGTTCAGGTTGTGGAGCAAGTGTATTTGAAATCCGGACACGGAAGGAATCAGCTATTCGTAAATACTTGTAGGTTGCGAGGCGACAGTTGGAATTTGCAAGCTCAGATTTTTCACTGCGTTTCTTGCCGTTTCGAATGGGTTCAAACCGGGTGTGCTGGAGGCGACCTTCGCGGAAAGCAGATCTGCGGGAGTGAACTCGGTTTTGGGTAACGAGAAGCGGCTTGAAATTCGCTCATTGACCGCCACCTGTCGTCGCCAGCGCTTGTGCTTGCCTTCAGAGACTTGCTTATGATTCAAGCAATTACCCCTACTCATAAAATGAGTATTTGACCGGAATGCGCAGCTCTAGGATACTTGAGGCTGTGCGGTTGAAATGCCTATCCTTTGAAGTGTGCGGTAGCGCGGTAGCCATTGCCGCCTGAGCGTCTTGGCAACCCCCGAACTCAATTAAAGGAAGGTTTACCGATGAAAGTTATGTTCCTAACCCGTGAATATCCGCCTCACGTTTATGGCGGAGCCGGTGTTCACGTCGAGTATCTGGCCGCAGAACTCGCCAAAATGATGCACGTCGAAGTCCGTTGCTTCGGTGACCAGGATACCGTGAAGGAATGCGTGCGGGTGAAGGGCTTCCCGTTCGGAAAAGGCAGTTTTTCCCACGTCGACAAGAAGCTCAGCGGCGCGCTGGACACTTTCGAGACCAATCTTGAGACCTTGAGCGAGCAAGTCGATGCCGACCTGGTGCATGTGCACACTTGGTACGCGCACCTTGGTGGCATCCTGGCGAAGATCCTCTATGGCATTCCGCTGGTCCACACGGTGCACTCACTGGAGCCGTTACGCCCATGGAAGCGCGAGCAGCTCGGCTGTGGCTACGACATGTCGTCGTGGATCGAGCGCACTTCGCTCGATCTCGCAGATGCGGTGATCGCCGTGTCGGAGGGCACCAAGACCGATATCCTGGAGCATTTCGACATCGATCCTGCCAAGATTACGGTAATCTATAACGGCATCAATACCGAGCAGTACCAACAGACGTCCGATACGAATACGCTTGAAAAATACGGGATTGATCCTGAGAAGCCGATCGTTCTTTTCGTTGGCCGGATCACGCGTCAGAAGGGCATCATCCATTTGGTCAATGCCGTCAAGTACATCAATGCGGATGCGCAGGTCGTTCTCTGCGCCGGGGCGCCGGATACCCCGGAGATCCTTGCCGAGATGGAAACTGCGGTCAAGCAGGTACGCAAGGCGGGGTTCAAGTACCTGATCTGGATCAAGGAAATGCTGAGCAAGGAAGAAGTGATTCAGTTGTATTCCCATGCGAGAGTATTCTGCTGTCCGTCAATCTACGAGCCCTTCGGGATAATTAACCTTGAAGCCATGGCGTGCCACACGGCCGTAGTGGCGTCCGCTGTGGGTGGTATTAAGGAAGTAGTGATCGACGGCGTTACCGGTTGCCTGGTGCCGTTGGAGCAGTTGCACGTTGCGCCCTTCGAGCCGGTCGACCCCGATGTGTTTTCGCGTGATATGGCCGCTGCGATCAACAAGGTTCTGGACGATCCGGCACTGGCAGAATCCATGGCCAGCGCTGGCCAAAAGCGGGCACACGACGTATTCAGCTGGTCGAGCATTGCACAGCAGACGAAGGATCTATATCGGTCGCTGGTCTGATTTCATGTCCCCTTGATTGGGCCTTGGCAGAAAATAGGTCTGGTCGCCACGAGAGAGGTTTTCCCCCATGATTCCCAAGAACTACCCCCGAGTCATTATTGAAGCCGTTCAGCCGCAGATCGATTGCGGTCGATTTCCCATCAAGCGCGTGGTTGACGAGAAGGTCGTCGTTAGCGCCGATATCTACAAGGAGAGTCACGACAAGCTGGCGGCTGTCGTCAAGTACCGCAAGCATGGAGCGAAGGTGTGGCAGGAAAATCCAATGGTCTTTGTAGACAACGACAGATGGCAGGGCGAGTTTGAAGTTGCCGAGATAGGTCCTTGGGAATATACAGTCGAGGGTTACGCCGAGCGTTATCTTTCGTGGGTTGACGAGATCACCAAGAAGAATGTGCCGGGCGCCATCCTGACCAGCGAGTTACTGGAAGGTCTGGCGATCCTGAAGACTTCCGCCGGATTGGCGAAAGGCGAGGACAAGGCACAGTTGAATGCCCAGATCGCCACCATCGAAGGCATGATGGCCGATGAAGATCAGGAAGTGGCTATCGATCAGGCCATTTGTTCGACGATGCAACGGCTGATGGCGAAATATCCTGATCGTTCCGAGGGCGCTGAGTGCACGCCTGCACTGCAGGTTTATGTGATTCGGCCAATCACGCGGTTCGCTGCATGGTACGAGTTTTTCCCCCGTTCGCAGAGTACCGTTTACGGCCAGCACGGCACCTTGCAGGATAGCCGTCGCCGCTTGGCCGATATCAAGCAGATGGGCTTCGACGTCATCTATCTTCCACCGATTCACCCCATTGGCCATGCTTTCCGCAAAGGCAAGAACAACAGTCTGGTAGCCAATCCTGACGATGTTGGCAGCCCCTGGGCAATCGGCAATGAACACGGCGGCCACATGGCGCTGGAACCCAAGCTGGGCACCTGGAGTGATTGGGATCAGTTCGTCGCGACCTGTCGCGAACTCAAGATCGAGATCGCGCTGGACTATGTGATGAATTGCTCGCCGGACCATCCCTATGTGACAAAGCATCCGGACTGGTTCTACCATCGGCCCGACGGCTCGATCAAGTACGCTGAGAATCCACCCAAGAAGTATCAGGATGTGTACCCGCTGAATTTCGGTACCGAGGATCGTGAAGGCCTGTGGAAGGAGATGCTGAAGATCTTCCTGTTCTGGATCGAAAAAGGGGTCACCACTTTCCGCGTCGACAATCCACACACCAAGCCAGTCAGTTTCTGGGAGTGGGTGATTGCCGAGGTGCATAAGAAACACCCCCAGGTCGTTTTTCTGGCCGAGGCCTTTACCAAACCCAAAATGATGCGTTTGCTGGCCAAAGCAGGTTTCGCCCAGTCGTACACCTACTTCACCTGGCGCGATTCAAAGCAGGATTTGACTGACTATGTCAGTGAGCTGACTGCGGGGCCGATGAAAGACTACTTCACCGGCAATTTCTTCGCCAACACGCCTGATATCCTGCCCCCGATTCTGCAGATCGGCGGTCGTCCCGCATTTATCATGCGCGCGGTTTTGGCGGCGACACTCTCCACTGTCTACGGCATTTACAGCGGCTACGAGTTGTGCGAAAACGAGCCGATTCCAGGCAAGGAAGAGTATCTTGATTCGGAAAAGTACGAGATCAAGCAGCGCGACTGGAATGCACCCGGAAATATCGTGGCGGTGATCACGCGCATCAACAAGATTCGTCGCGAGCGCCCGGCTCTGCACAACTACAACGACGTTGCGTTCCTTGCGGCGGATAATCCCCAGATTATCGCCTACTACAAGATGACCGCAGACAGGTCGGACATCGTTATATGCGTCGTCAATCTCGATCCTTTCGGCAAACAATCCTCGTTCATCCATCTGCCGCTCGAAAAGATGGGTATACGCGAAGACGAGCAGTTCCAGGCGCACGATATGCTCAGCGACGAACGCTATCTGTGGTCGGGCCGTACGGCTTATGTTGAACTTTCTCCCAGTGGCAAGATGGCGCACATCTTCAAGATCTACCGCTGGTAGCAGGCAGGAGCCGGGTTTGACTCAGTCAAGCCCGAGTTTCACGGGTTTGTTGTGGTTCTGCATTCGGGCACTGCGGACATACTCGCGTTTGGAATCCGGTAACACCAGGTCAGTGGGTCGGCATCACGAAACTGGCGCTGCTTGCCGTATCCTCCGGCCAGCGACCAGTCGCCGTCTTGAGGCGGGTGTAGAAATGAACCCCATCGGGACCGTGGACTGCATGGTCACCGAATAACGAACGCTTCCAGCCGCCGAAGCTATGGAAGGCCATCGGGACGGGGATGGGTACGTTCACGCCGACCATGCCGACCTGAATCCGCCGTACAAACTCTCTGGCGGTATTGCCGTTACGGGTAAAGACAGCTACACCGTTGCCATATTCGTGGGCATTGATCAGTTCGACTGCCGCCTCGAAATCGGGTACACGCACAACACACAGCACCGGGCCGAAGATTTCTTCACGATAGATGCGCATCTCCGGCGAGACACGGTCGAACAGGCAGGCGCCAAGAAAATAGCCGTTTTCGTGACCGGCAATCCGCAGATTGCGCCCATCGACCACGAGGTCAGCACCTTCTTCGACGCCCAGGTCGACATAAGCGCGTACTTTGGCAAGATGTTGCCGCGTCACCAGCGGGCCCATTTCCATGGCTGGCGCGGTGCCGGGACCGATTTTTAGGGAGTGGGCTCGCCCGCATAGTGTCGCCACCAATTCGTCGCCGACATCGCCCACCGCCACCGCCACCGAGATCGCCATGCAACGTTCACCGGCAGAACCGTAAGCCGCGCCGATCAGCGCATCGACCGCTTGCTCAAGGTCCGCGTCCGGCATCACCACCATGTGATTCTTGGCGCCACCGAGCGCCTGCACCCGCTTTCCATGTGCAGTGCCCGTCGAATAGATGTATTCGGCAACCGGCGTCGAGCCGACAAAACTGATCGCAGCCACCCGCGGATCGGTAAGCAAGGTATCGACAGCGACCTTTTCGCCATGGACAACGTTGAACACCCCATCCGGCAGTTTGGCCTGAGCCAGCAGATCCGCGATGAACAGGCTGGCCGACGGGTCACGCTCGGAAGGCTTGAGGATAAAGGTATTGCCACAGGCCAGAGCGACGGGAAACATCCACATCGGCACCATCACGGGAAAGTTGAAGGGCGTAATACCGGCACAGACGCCGACCGGCTGACGCATCGACCAGCTATCGACGCCATTGCCGATCTGTTCCGAATATTCCCCTTTCAACAGGTGTGGAATGCCGCAGGCAAACTCGACGACCTCCATCCCGCGAATGATTTCGCCCTTGGCATCGTCGAGCACTTTGCCATGCTCAGCGGTAACGATGGCCGCGAGATCGTCGAGATGGCGCTCAAGTAGTTCGCGGAATTTGAAGAGAACGCGTGCGCGCCTCAATGGCGGAGTATCCGACCATTCCGGCAGTGCGGCAACGGCAGCGGCGATCGCCTTGCCGGTCTCGTCGGCGCTTGCCAGCGGCGCCCGCGCAGCCAACTGACCGGTTGCCGGATTGAAAACGTCGCCCCATCGCGGACTTGTTCCGTAAACCAGATGTCCATCGATGAAATGCTGCAGCTCTTTGATGGTATTCATATTCATGAACGTTGTGCTTGATTTTGAATTTTGCCTATAGTAGGTTTATAACCTTTGAAGTGTCAATCGTGTTCATGTCGAC
>NZ_FLQY01000029.1 GCF_900089945.1 Candidatus Propionivibrio aalborgensis
ACTAGATGACCTTGTAGGGTTTGTCGGTACCGTGGCATCTGGGGCTGACTTAACGAAGCTAGAGGAAGTTCTTTCGCCGGACTACGCGTCACATGCAGAAGTTTTGAATACAATGACGCATCTTCGCGGAGCTAAGGACGAGGCGGTTATTTTTGCTGCTGATCATGTAAAGAACACCTTACCCAAGCTTTCGAGCGCAGTGAAGGAAGTTCTGAATATGGGCGCTGACAAAGCCTACACGAAGGTTTTTCAAGCGCTTGGCAATAACGTGCGGCGTTCGGGTAATGCGTTATCTGAGGTTGTCGATCCAAACGGTCTTCTGCTACTACCGTCTGCGATTACTCAAGTGATCAAGCTGTTCCGTTTACAGAATCGCTTACAGAGGGCGCAGCATAACTATTTCGCAATTGATGCGCTGCGACATCCTTTAGAAATACGCTATCTTAGGGAGCGCATTTCACCTTTCTACACGGTTGCAGTTTCTACCGACTCAACCAGCCGCCGCACGCGGCTTGTTGACCTTGGCTACGGAAAACAAGCAATTGACGAGCTTGATGCAAAAGAGTACCCATCAGAAGTAAAGGACTCTAGGAAGACCGCGATTGGTTACTCGGCATTCGTGTCACAGGACATACAGTCTTGCCTTGCAAGTTCCAGCATATATATCCGGAATTCCGGTACGCCTGAGGAGAAGGACTTTCGTGAGTTAGGTAGGCAACTATGCCGATATGTAGCATTGATGCAGCATCCTGGCCTTGTAACACCAACAGCTGTTGAACGCTGCATGCATGCGGCGTTTGCCGCAAAACTCAATTCTGGGTGCATATCTCGACAGGTTGGCGCTGTCGTCACAGATTCTAGCTATTCGATCAAGGCAGTCGGTTGGAATGACGCGCCACGCGGACAAGTGCCATGCCTTTTGCGAAATACGTCTCACGCGTTGAACAAGAAGTGGGATGAGATAGCCTACAGCAAATTTGAACTCGGGGACGATACGTTTCGCGCTGCATTATCCAAGACCCCGCTGGGAAAACTTGCTCAAGAGCATACTAATGGACGCAACATCACCTATTGCTTTAAGGCAATTTACAACGGCATAAAGAAGGATAAGAACCAAGTCCACACACGCTCACTTCACGCAGAAGAGAATGCGTTTTTACAGATTTCTAGAAGCGGTGGCCAAGGATTGGACGGAGGATGTCTGTTCACAACGGCGAGTCCTTGCGAATTGTGTGCCAAGAAAGCGTATCAGTTAGGGATTAAGCAAATCTACTACATTGACCCATATCCCGGGATTTCACTTGACCACGTTCTGTCTGGAGGAACCAGCCCGCCAGCTGTAACGCTTTTCTCTGGTGCGATTGGGCGTGCTTACCACGAGCTATATGAACCGACTATGGCCTATAAGGATGAACTAGATCGCCTCTGTTCGGGGTAGGCCTGTCGGCACAAGAGCTAGCGCAGGGTTCCGAACAAGTATCGGCAAACCTTCATAACCAGCGGGGTTGAGGATATAGAGCCATTGGGGTCAGAGTGATTTGGGTTCTGAAATGTCAATTGTCTCTGACCTCCATGGCTATTTCGTCTCGTCGCGACGATCCAGCCCGATTGAATACCCCAAAATGGCGCGTATGGCATTGACAGATTGTAGCCACAGGGCTACAGTCACGCTGTGATTGAAATTCGCAAAACCGTCCTCTTTGCTCAGTGGCTCGACGACTTGCGCGACCTCCAGGCGAGAGCGCGCGTCCAGGCAAGGATTGAAAGGCTCGCTGCTGGAAATCCCGGAGATGTCGAACCGGTTGGCGAAGGTGTCTCGGAGTTGCGAATCAACTACGGCCCCGGTTACCGGGTGTATTTCAAGAAGCGCGGGCGAGAGCTGATCATTCTGCTGGCTGGTGGCGACAAGACTACCCAAGCCAAGGACATCAAGGCGGCATTGCGCCTCGCACGTAATCTTTCGGAGTAGCAACCATGACCAAGACCGTTACCACTCGCTATGACGTCGCCGAGCACCTCAGAACCCAGGAGGAAATGGCCGCTTATCTTGAAGCCTGCCTTGAGGAAGCCGACGGGGATGCTGCATTCATTGCCAAAGCACTCGGCGATATTGCTCGCGCCAAGGGTATGTCACAGGTCGCACGCGATGCCGGGCTGTCTCGCGAAAGTCTTTACAAAGCGCTATCCGGTGATCGTAGCCCCGGCTTCGACACCATCCTTAAAGTCATCCGCGCACTTGGGCTGAAGTTGCATGCCGAAGCTGGTCACGGCTGACGAGGTGCCCAACCCTGCGGCGCGGGGGGCGCTGCGCGATGCCAGGATTCATGTTTCCTATCGCCACAACTTGAAGGGACGCTTCAGTCCTTGTTGCCCAGAAAGTGCTTGGCGTAGCGATTGTTCAGGCGCGACATTGGCATCAGGATCTGCAGGTCGGCGGTGTTGAAATCGGGGTCCCAGGCGGGATCGCCGCAAACGTAGGCGCCGGCGCGCAAGTAGCCTTTGAGCAGCGGCGGAAGTTCGGCCGGAAGGTCATTCCTCAAAGCCGCCAGCGGCAGCGGGCAACGCGGGAAGACGCGGTATTCGAGCGGACTCAGGTTTGCGTCAAGGCGCTTGTAGAGGCTTGCTGCGGCGTGTCCTCCATCGGCCATGCTGATGCTGGCACATCCGATCAGGTAGTCGTAGCGATTGTCCAGCATGTATTTGGCCAGTCCCGCCCAGAGCAGTGAAATCGTCGCTCCGCTGCGGTAGTCGGCGTGTACGCAGGAACGGCCGATTTCGACCATGCGCGGGCGCAAATGCTGCAAGCGGGTCAGGTCGAATTCGTTTTCCGAATAGTATCCGCCGATCTTGCGCGCATTGTCCGGCGACAGGATGCGGTAGGTGCCCACCACGGCGCCGGAGTTCTCGTCGCGCACGACGAGGTGTTCGCAATACGGGTCGTAGATGTCCTGATCGACGCCCGGCTGGCGCGTCGGCAGTCTGGCGCCGAGTTCGCCGGCAAAGATGTGGTAACGCAGCTTCTGCGCTTCAAGTATTTCCCGCTCGCTTCGGGCGAAGCCGACCGACAAATTGCGGCGTGCCGGCTTCTGGTGCTGGCGGGTTTCGGTTACGCTGGATGTCATGGTTTATCCCCTTGTTGCGTTGTTGTGCTTGGGGCGAACTTTAGAAAAACGCCATTACAGCGAGATTGCGCGACGGTTAAGTTTCTGTGCGACGCGAATGTGAGCTCATGTGGTTCTTTGTTCTTGCGTGGCCTGCGATAATGCAGCGATGAATGTCATGAGTCCCATAAGCCCCCCCTCCCTCAAGAACTACGCCTGGCTGTCGATCTGCGCCGCGCTGGCCACGATTCTGCTCAAGGGGATTGCCTGGTGGATGACCGGTTCGGTCGGCCTGCTTTCCGATGCGCTTGAATCCGTCGTCAATCTTGCCGGGGCGATGATGGCTCTGGCCATGATCACGGTCGCTGAACAGCCGGCGGACGACGATCACGCCTATGGGCACGGCAAGGCCGAGTACTTTTCCGGTGGCTTCGAGGGGCTGCTGATCCTGCTCGCCGCGGTCGGCATCGGCGTGGCTGCCATCGAGCGGCTGCTGCATCCGCAGCCGCTGGAGCAACTCGGTGTCGGGCTCGCGGTATCGGTGGTCGCCTCGCTCGTCAATCTGTTTACCGCCCGCATCCTGCTGGCTGCCGGACTCAAGTATCGGTCAATGACACTGGAGGCCGATGCCCATCACCTGATGACCGACGTATGGACTTCGGTGGGTGTGATTGCCGGGGTCGGGAGTGTCGCGCTGACCGGTTGGTTGTGGCTCGATCCCGTGCTGGCGCTCCTGGTCGCAGCGAATATCGTCTGGACCGGCTGGAAACTGCTGTACCGGTCGACGCAGGGTTTGATGGACGTGGCCCTGCCCAGCGAAGACAACGATTTGGTGCTGGCGATCCTGGACCGTTATCGCGAACAGGGGATCGACTTCCATGCCTTGCGCACGCGCGAGTCGGGTGCGCGCCGCTTTGTCGAGCTTCATGTTCTGGTTCCCGGCGAATGGACGATCCAGAAAGGCCATGAGCTCGCCGAGCGGCTGGAAGGCGATATTCGAGATGCGTTGCCGCGTGCGACGGTGCTCACGCACCTGGAGCCCCTGGACGACCCGGTGTCGCATGCGGATATTGAGCTTGACCGCTAGTCGGTTGGCGCTTTCGGCATTCCGCTGTTGGCGCCTGCTGTTGCCATGTACGCTGCTGCTGTTAATGCCAACGTCGGTGTGGGCGTGGAATGCCGCCGGACATCGGCTGGTCGCGAGCATTGCCTGGGAGAATCTTGACGCTCGCGCCCGTTCGGTGGCTGCGGATCTGTTGCGCGATCACCCGGACTACGAACGCTGGCGCAACAGGGCAGGGCATGACGACTCCGGCCGGGCGATCTTTATCGAGGCGTCGACCTGGCCCGACGATATCCGCAGCGACCCTCGCTTCTACAGCGCCGGCATTGACCCGGCAACTGAAACTCTGCCCGGCTTTCCGGACATGGAACGGCATCGCGATTGGCATTATGTGAATCGTCCGCTGGATGATTCGCCTTCGGCTGATCGGCAGCGGGAATCCCTATCCGGCTTGCTCGACCGGCAGCTCGTTGCGCTGGCCAAGGTGCTCGGTACGCCCGGCGCCCCCCGAAGCGAACGCGTCTATGCCTTGCCCTGGTTGATCCATCTGGTCGGCGATGCGCATCAGCCGCTGCACACCAGCATCCGGCTCGATCCGGATGGCAAATGGGACAAGCTGGGCAACGGCGTGCTCATAACCAATCCGTTCAATCCGCGCAAACGCTCGTCAACGCTCCACGCCTATTGGGACGATCTGCCGGGCCCGCCCTGGCTGCGCGGCGAACGACTCGACCGGGCAAGCCGGGCGCTGATCGGTGCATATACTTGCCCCGCGCGATCAAACTCGGCGCAGTGGATTGACGAAAGCTGGCGACTGGCACGCAGCAGTGCCTACCCGCCAGATGACGAATACATTCCAACCCTCAGTGCGGCGTTTCATGAGCAGGCAAAGCAGATCGCCAACCGGCGGGTTGCCGAAGCGGGGTACCGGCTTGCCGATTTGCTCAATGACGAGCTCGGCAAGCAATAGACGGGGGCAAGGCTTTCCCTTCCTGCTCGAAAGGTGCCCGCTGCCCGTTCGCGTTCGCCGAATGAATCGCGGATAATCACGCTTCAGTCTTTGGAGTACACCATGAGCATTCTGGTTACCGGCGGTGCCGGCTATATTGGTTCACACACCTGCGTCGAACTGCTCAATGCGGGTCATGCGGTTACGGTTTTCGACAACTTTTGCAACAGCAATCCCGAGTCGTTGGCGCGCGTCGAACGCATCACCGGCAAAAGGCCTGGCCTAGTTCGCGGGGATGTGCGCGACCGCGCGGCGCTGGTTTCCGCACTGCATGAGAGCGGGGCCGACGCGGTGATTCATTTTGCCGGGCTAAAAGCCGTGGGCGAGTCGGTGGAAAAACCGATCAGCTACTATGACAACAACGTCGTCGGAACCCTGCGCCTGCTTGAAGCGATGGGCGAGTGCGGCGTGAAAACCCTGGTCTTCAGTTCATCGGCCACGGTTTATGGCGACCCGCAGCGCCTGCCGCTGACCGAAGATCACCCCTTGTCGGCAACCAACCCCTACGGCCGCAGCAAGCTGATGATCGAGGAGATTCTGCGCGACCTGTACCGCAGCGATCCGACCTGGCGCTTGGGCCTGCTGCGTTACTTCAATCCGGTCGGGGCCCACGACAGCGGCCTGATCGGTGAAGACCCGCGCGGCGTCCCGAACAACCTGCTGCCCTTTGTCGCGCAGGTGGCGGTGGGGCAACGCGAGTTCCTCAATGTATGGGGTGACGATTACCCGACGCCGGATGGTACCGGCGTTCGCGATTATATTCACGTCGTCGATCTGGCACTCGGGCACCTCAAGGCTCTTGCGCGCCTGCAGACGCACGCCGAATGCCTGACGGTGAATCTGGGCACCGGCACCGGGTACAGCGTACTTGAGATGGTGCGGGCATTTGAACAAGCCAGCGGACGGCCCGTGCCTTACCGGATTGCCGCGCGCCGGCCGGGTGACATTGCCTCCTGCTATGCCGAGCCGAAACAGGCACTGGCCTTGCTGGGCTGGCAGGCCGAGCGCGGGCTGGATGCGATGTGTGCGGATGCCTGGCGCTGGCAGAGCAGCAATCCGAAGGGTTTTGAAGGCTAGAATGGTGGCCCATGCGCCGTCATACGTGATCCGTGATACTCCAGATACCGCGCGGGAATACTGAAGCGCAAGAAGGTCAGAAAATTCACCATGCGCACCAGCCGCCTTTATCTCAATCGTCTGAATCAGGCGCCCGACCACATCGATGCGGTGGTCGTGATCGACGTGTTGCGTTCATTCTCGGTCGCTGCTTACGCCTTTGCGGCGGGCGCCAGCGTGATCTACCCGGTGGAAACGGTTTCCGAGGCGCTTTTCTTGCGAGCGGCGATGCCCGAGGCGGTGACGACCGGTGCGGTGGCCGGTGGCGACGCGGCGCCGGGTTTCGATTTCGGCAATTCACCCACCGCACTGCAAAACGCCGATCTGGCTGGCCGCCCGCTGATTCAGAGCACCGCCGCCGGCGTTCTCGGCCTGACCCGGTTTCGCCACGCACGCGCCTTGTTTGCCGGCAGCCTGCTCTTTGCCCGAGCAACGGCCCAGGCGCTGCTTGAGTTGAACCCGGACGAGGTGTGCTTCGTGATTACCGGCGAGTGGGTCGACCGCGACGGCGACGAGGATGTAGCCTGCGCCGATTATCTGGAAGCCTTGCTGTCCGGCGCAAATCCGGACCCGGCGCCGTATGCCGCGCGCGTACGCGATTCGGATTTTGGTCGCCGCTTTCTCGCCGGCACCAACCCCAGCCTGCCAGCCAGTGACCTGGAGCTTTGCGCGGTGGCGGATCAGTTTGACTTTGCGTTGCGTGCAGAACATCGGGGCGGTCGTCTGGAGCTTCAGCGTTATCGCCCGGGCGGTTAGTTGGCGGCGTTGGCCCACCAAGCCATGCGCAAGGGCACAGACCTGACGGTGCGCTACTGGCGGCTGTCAGCCGGCGCCAATCGTCGAATTTCGAATCATCGCCGACGCGCCGCAACGTAAAGCGGCTGCACGCGCTCGGCATAGTTGCGCAGATCGGCGATGCGCGAATCGTGCGACGGGTGCGTCGACAGCCACTGCGGAACGCCGCCATCGGACACCTTGGCCATCTTCTGCCACAGGCTGATTGCCGCGTACGGGTCGTAACCGGCGCGCGCCGCGAGTTCGACGCCGATACGATCGGCTTCCTGCTCCATGCCGCGCGAGTTGGGGCGCATATACGCCAGTTCTCCGATCGTGCTCAGCGCGCTCTGGCCGAGATCCGGATCGATGCCGAAGTACGAGCCGATCAACAGGCCGCCGACGGCAGCGGCGACGCCCATGCCTGCCGATTGGCCAGCCTTCTCGCGCCCGTGCTCGCGCAAGGCGTGCGCGATTTCGTGCCCCATCACCGCCGCCAGTTCGTCATCGGTTACGTCCAATTGGTCGATCAAGCCGGTATACACCGCGATCTTGCCGCCCGGCATGCACCAGGCGTTCACCTCCTTGGCACTGATCACATTCACTTCCCAGCGCCAGCCGGGCGCATCGCTGCGGAAAGCGGCGGTCGCCGGAATCAGGCGGTTGGCGATGGTACGCACGCGCTGCAGTTCGGCGGGATCGCGATTGAGCAAGCGCTTGGCGCGTGCCTCGTCGATCGTCTCCTGATACGCCTTTGCGGCCGACCGATTGACCTCGGCCGACGAAATTAGCATGGTTTGCTGGCGATCGACGCCGACGACGCCTTTCGACGTCGTGCGCGTCGTCGCGCAACCGGCGACCGCGCCGGCGATCAGCAATGCGCAGAACCAATTCAAAATAGACTGTCGGGACATGAGCACTCCTGGAAAAGACGAAACTATGGACAGCAGGCGGGCAGTGGAGTTCAGGCCGCAGCACCGCCGGACCGGGGCCGCGGCGCGACGACTCTACAGCGGCCATACTTGAAACGAGCTTCCTCGGAAGGCTGAGTCGGTGATCTGGCGAGATCGGCTCGGCGAACGATGTTGCTCGCAATCGGCCGGTCTTTCATGATGTAGAGCTGCATCCAGAGACGGCCAACGGCATCTACCGTATCGGCCTGGTGATGTTTACCCTTGCCTCGTTGGCGTGCGTGCTGTCCGATTTGCTCGCCACGCTAACCTTGATGCGCGCGCTACAGGGCATTGGCGCGGCCGGAATCATGAGCGTTGCGGACAAAATTTGGATAGGAAAGAGTCGCAGGGGCATGGGTGAGTTTCATTTGTACTGCCAGCGCGGCGAGGCGGAAAACCGGATCAAGGAAACCCAGCTCGACCTCTTCGCGGAACCTCGTTGAAACTGCCTTGAACACCAGTAACAACGCGCCTTAAGGCAGTTCCGCCGACTTCCTCGGTGGAATTTTCGGGCTAGTTGCGGGGCGCAAGCCTTAGCCAGAGCTGCGCGTCGAACGGCACCATGACCGCGCCGGCTTTGCCGTTTGACGAGTATTGATCCGCCCTGCCGAACAGCACCTTCTCGAAGGATACGTTCAAGACGATGTACGGTGTGCCTTCGAATGCAATGGACAGGCGGCGAAGGAGTGCTGGATCGAGGAGAACTGCCGAGGCAAGCTTGGCCCGCTCAGCCGGTTTTGCCTTGGAAATGCGCGCTGCCCAGTCAGGCTTGCCAAGCGCGGAATCTGCGATGGTTCGGGACAGCCAGGGATAGGCGACGGCTCTTCCGAGCGAGAGAGAGGAAAGCTCGGAAGAACTGGCGGGCCGGTTGCGCAGCCACTCGGAAACGATCCGATGGTAGGTTTGTTCGTCGATCTCGCAGCGTTCAAAAGCAGTGGTGTGTGGACGAAGCGAAGCGGACGACCACGAAGGATGCTCCTCGATAAAAGGCGTGCAGGCAAATACAACACTCGGGCCGAAAACGAAGCCGGAAGTCAGGCAGACGCCTAGAACGAGGCGCGAGATGGCTGCGGTGGGCATATGGCAGTGTTCAGTTTGCGTTTTCACGAACCAGCAGGTGAGGGCCGAGGTCGGCCAGTGAGTTGCATCCCAGTTGCCCTAGAACGCGGTCCACTTCCGCGGTGAGCAGGCCGATGGCGTGACGTGCGCCGTCCTCTCCCCCGGCGGCAAGGCCATACAGCGGTGCAGTCCCGATCATTACCGCTTGTGCACCCAGGGCGATTGCCTTGACCACGTCGGTGCCGCGCCGGAACCCGCTATCGACGATGATGGCGAGTCGGTCGCCAACTGCGCCGGCAATATCGGGCAGCACTTCGATCGGCGAGATACAGCCATCGAGCTGCCGCCCACCGTGATTGGTGAGGACGATCCCGTCGCAACCCAGGTCGGCGGCTCGTTGCGCGTCAGCGACGTTCAGCACTCCCTTCAGGATCAGCTTTCTCGGCCACTCTTCGCGCAGCCACTTCAGATCGTCCCAGGTTACGTCGGGCACCAGCAATTGCGGCAGGTAGGCGACCCCTGCACGGGCGCTACGTGCTTCCGGAGGCAGGGCTTCGAGGACATTCTCGAATCTCGGTACGCCGTGCGGGATGATTACATCCACAACCCATCGCGGGTGGCGCGCAATATCGGCGAGGTTGCGCAGCGTCAGTTTCCCCGGTGCACGATAGTTGCGCCGGTCCCATTCCCGGAATCCAAAGACATTTGCGTCTGACGTCACGACCAGTGCTTCGTATCCGGCGAGGCCCGCTCGACGAACAATGTCGCGAGCGATCGACCGGTCCTTCATGATGTAGAGCTGCATCCACAATCGCCCTCCCGTATCTGCCGCGAGCTCCTCGATGCGAACATTCGAGAATGTGCTCAGGGTGAACGGGATGCCGGTGGCCATAGCGGTACGTGCAAGGGCTGAATCGCCACGATGACACAGCATGCCATTCATGGCTGTCGGAGCAATGATCAACGGTGAGCGCGATTCCTGACCGAACAGCATGATGCGCTGGTGCCGAGCGGTGGTGTCCACCAGGGTGTCGGGTACCAGGCCGATTGCTTCAAATGCCGCGCGATTCCGGTGCAGGGTGACTTCGTCTTCAGCGCCGCACTCGACGTATTCGAATGCGAAATGCGGGACGCGCCGACGTGCAATCGAGCGCAACTCCTCGATAGATAGTGCGCGACGGAAATCGGTACCGGTGTATAGCTTGCGCTGGAGCGCCATGTTGGCGACCTGTCGTATGAAAGGGTTACCACGCAATCGTACATTTGAATGCGAAATAAGTGGCCACACTTTTGTCAGACGGCCAAGAACTCCAAAAGCAAGCGTGGTTCGCGCGTGATGTTTCCGGTATATTTCTCATAGCAATGCTTGGTGGCGAACTTCCAGGGCGAGCCTTGGCATTGACCACCGAAGCAAATTGATTGAGGTCAGGGAAATATGTCAGGACAAGCAACTAACCGTGAGCATTCGGTCCGTGGAATCCACTCCGTCATGGCATGGCGCGAACAGTTGGTTTTCGGTTTCCTTACGCAGGCATGTCCAGACCTCGGAACTGCGCCATGATTGGATCGGCTTTTCCCCAAAAAATTGTGCGGCGAGCATTCTGCGTGCTGGCCTCGTTTCTGCTCGCCGGCAGTGTGCAGGCGGAATGGTCCCAACTCGGCAGGACGGATACGTTTCGCCTCTATCTGGACCAGAAATTGATTCAGAAAAGCGGCGATTTCGTGCAGGTGTGGCAACTGATGGATTTTACGGTCGCGCAGTGGGCGGATGCGCGGACAGCGGTCGGCTCAATCAAGAATCTGATCGAGTATGACTGTACCCAGCCACGTTTACGAACGCTTGCCGCCGAGGCCTATACCGAACAGATGGGGGCCGGCCGGCTGGTGGCGAATGAGCGATTGTCGGACCCGCTATGGGAGAACGTTGCACCCGGAAGTACTGCCGAACAGATACGGAAAATCGCCTGCGGGAAGAAGTAGAACGCCGTGTGCCATCCAGGGATCGGTTTCGGCAAGTCCGTTCCTGCAGTCAACGTCATTGAGCAAAAACGACCGCGCGATCACGCTTGATTTGCAAATGCTTCAAAGTCTTCCAGGGGCAGTGGGCGGCTGAAGAAGTAGCCCTGGTAGGCGTGGCAGCCTGAAGCCGCCAGAAAGTCTTTCTGCGCCTCTGTTTCGACACCCTCGGCGATCACCCCCAGCCCCAGGCTCTGGGAAAGCGCCACGATGGTTCGCGCAATGGCGGCGTCGTTGGGGTCGCTGAGCACATCACGAACGAACGACTGGTCGATCTTCAACTGATCCAGCGGCAGGCGTCTCAGGTAGGAGAGCGAGGAAAAGCCGGTGCCGAAATCATCGAGAGCGAAACTGACGCCTCTGGCTTTCAACAGAAACATCTTCTCAACGATTCCCTCGACGTCGGATACGAACAGGCTTTCGGTCAGCTCAAGTTTCAATCGTTGCGGATTGGCGCCCGTTTGCTCGAGTACCGCCAACACTTGGTCGACGAAGTCGTCGGCGTGGAACTGGCGCGCGCTGACGTTGACGGCCACCGTCAAGTTCGTCATCTGCGGAACGGCTGACCAGACTGCCAGTTGGGCGCACGCTGTTTCCAGAACCCAGCGACCTAGCGGCACGATCAGACCGGTATCCTCGGCCAGGCGAATGAACTCAAGGGGGGGCACCAGGCCACGTTCGGGATGTTGCCAGCGCACCAGGACTTCGGCCCCCGTCACGCGGCCATCGTCAAGCATCTGGGCCTGGTAGTGCAGCAGGAATTGGCTATCGACGAGTGCTCGACGCAAATCGTTTTCCAGAGCGGCCCGTTCTTTCACCGCCGACTCCAGTGCGGGATCATAGAAGCGGGCTGCATTGCGGCCGGCCGTCTTCGACTCGTACATGGCCAGATCGGCCTGCTTCATCAGACTATCGACGGTTGATGAATCGTTCAGGAACAGGGTGATGCCAATACTTGCCGTGCAATGGTGGGGAATTTCGCCCAGCGTGTAAGGCTGATTGAGCGAAGCAAGAATCTTTTCAGCGACCGTTTCAATCGCTGTTGCGGCCTGGGTCTCGATCGCACTCAGCCCGGCAAGCACGACCACGAATTCATCACCGCCCAGGCGCGCCACGGTGTCGCCTTCGCGCACGCACAGCATCAGACGCCAGGCTACCTGTTTCAGCAACTGGTCGCCCATGTCATGCCCGAGCGTGTCGTTGAGCGTCTTGAAATTATCCAGATCGATGAACAGCAATGCACCATGACAGCCCGTTCGCGAACTGACGGCAATGGTCTGTTGCAGCCGATCCTGCAGGAGCGTTCGGTTGGGCAGCCCCGTGAGCTGGTCAAAGTAGGCCAGATCCTGAATGCGTTCTTCGGCTTTTCTTCGCCCGGTGATGTCTTCGGCCGACGACAAGGTTCCCGTGATTGCCCCAGCTTCATCGCGAATCAGCCTGTTGTTCCAGGCGATCGTCAGTTCCTGCCCCGAGGCATTGATGATGCGGTTCTCGTAGTGCTCCAAGAGCTGCGTTTCTCCAGCCATCAGCGTGTCGAAGACTTGGTGTATTTCAGCGCGCTTGTCCGCCGGAACGAAATTGTCAAACCAGGACATTCCGAGCAGCGCGCTTTCGCTCTTGCCCAGCAACTGCGCGCCTTTCCTGTTGATCATCATGATCCGGCCTTCGCTATCGAGGGCCATGAGCATGACGCCGGCAATGTCAAGGTAGCGCTGTGCCGTATCGCGCTCCCTGGTCAGGTCGGCGTTCCGTATCTCGATCTGGTATTCGAGTTCGTGTTCGCGAGATTCGAGGATCCGGCGCTGTCGCCGCTCGTCCAGGATGATCGCCAGCATGAAGAGGAAATTGCGAATATGGTCAATATAGGGTTCAAAGGCCCCCATGTACTTGACCTTGAAAACAAGTTCGCCAAGGTTGCTGGAGCCGCATGCAAGAAGAAAGCGCTCGGGGGCGCCATCAGGGCTCGAAGATCCGGCATGGAATTCAACGAACCCGACTCCCGGAATATCGGACAGCCCTTCGAGAACGAAGGGAATGATCGCATCGTCCGGAAGCGAGGCAACGACACTCTGCATCAGCAAGAGCTGACCCAGCACTTGCACATCCACACCAGAACTTGCCGGTATCCGGGAACTCATGAGCGTCAATGATTGCGTGTGAGGAATTCGTCCGGTTGGATGTAGCAGGGGTTGCGAACCACGGCACCACGGATCACCATCATCGGGTGGACTTTAAGAATCTTCATGAGCGTTGCGCCATCGAAGGTGTTGGCGTCGTACTGACAGACGGCGGTTACCGGGTGTTCCTTCAGCAACAGGCTGACGCGGGATTCGTACTCCAGCAGACGCGAACCACCCGGTATGTGCTGGACCTCGGCAGACATCTCGCCGATGACGCGACAGGCAGGAAAGCCGTTGGTGACCGAATCTTCCTGGAACTGACGCAACAAACCGATCATCCGGTCCGGGTCGAAGAGGCCGCCCTGAAAATAGACGTCACTCGCGGCGGTGCATGAGAAGGCTCCGGATTCCTGGAGGCCATCGCTCGACAGGCTATGTTTGGCGAGGTGCCTGGCCAGGTGCGCTCGGTCGAGATTGTCAGTGAAGCAGGCGACCCGCTCTCCCGCGACGAGTCCACTGCGCAGAAATTCGAGCAGCGATTTCAAGCGCTCTTCGTCATGGTTGAAGATTTGGCAGACGTGCATCCCGGCGGGGAAAATTTGCTTGGTGAATCCGAGCGAAATCGTATGCGGTTCGTGTGACATGAGCGACCCCTTCGCAAAGCCTGACTATCAAACTTACGTCTTGGGATACTGTGCCTCGCAGATGCCGCTCCGGTATAGCCAGCGGACGGGAAATCGCTTTGTCCGAGCGGCATGCGAAGGCTCAGTCTAGCAGAGTTGGCTCAGGGCTGAATCTGATCAATCACCAGCTTGATGTTCTTGCTGCCGGGTTTGACGCCCTTGATACTGCCAAAGAGGTCGCCGCTTGAGCTTTGCGCTTTTCCGGCTTTGGCCACGCGCGCTTCGACGCTGACTGTCTTGAACCCGGAAATCTTCTTCCCGCCCGGCAAGGCCATTGAATCGTCGAAACGGAATTTGAGCGGCAGGTCGGCAAGCTGTGCGCGCACCACCGCCAGCGGCATGCGCGACCCTTCTTCGGCTCGCGCAAAAACGAAGAGCAGATCGCCGGGTTTGGCCTGCGCGGCAATCTTGCTGCTGATCGTCACCACACCGCTGATGCTTTCCGCAGGGATGGCATTAGGGCCGGTCGTGGTTATTCCTGGCGGCTTACCGCCGCTCTGTGCGTCGATTTCGCGCGCCTTGGCCACTGCCAATTCCAGCGACTGCGCCTCTTCCGAGCCAGGTTCGAGTTGTTGCAGCAGACGCTCCCAGTATCGGGCCACGGCGGAAAAATCCCTGCGCTCTGAGGCCGCCGCACCCGCCAGGAACAGCGCCTGCGGTTCGTTCGGGTCAATCTCCAGCGCGCGGGAAAGCAACTTGTCGGGTTGGCCCGCTAAGCTGCCACCATTGGCTTGCGCCAATACTTCGGCATAATCGGCCAGCAAGCTGGGGTCAGCATCGACCAGTGCGCCGCCGTGACTGTAGGCCTCGGCCGATTCGGAAAAACGGCCCAGGACCTTGTAGGAACGGGCGAGCATGACCCACCCTTTGGTGTCATCCGGGTTCTGCTTGAGCTTTTCGACCAATTTGCCAAGCATCGCTTCGATCTGCTGTGGCCCGATTTGCGTCTGCGTCTGCGTCTGCGTTTGCGTCGGATCGAGCGCCTGCGGATTGCCGAGGATCAGATAACCGGCCGTCGCGGCCAGCGGAAGCGCGATGAGCAAGGCCAGCGCGGTCTGGCGTCCGCCGCTCTTCGCCTGTGGCACCGTCTCGGGATGAACCTCGTCGAGCAGACGGCGCTGCAGTTCGCTTTTTGCCTGTTTCAGATCAGCGTCGGTGAGAATTCCTTCATCGTGGTCGCGTTCGAGTTCGCGCATCTGGTCACGAAAAATGTCCAGATTGGCTTCACCTCGATTGACCGTCTTTGCCGGCTTGGGGGTACGCCAAAGCGGCAACAACAGAATGCCCAGGACGACGAGGACGAGCAGCGCCGAGGCCAGGATGAAACCAGTCGTGGAAGTCATTTCGGCGGTTCTTCGATATTGAGCAGGCTGTCGGCCTGATCCTGTTCTTCCGCACTGAGCGGCGAGTCTATGATGGCCTTGTTACGGCGGCGCAGATAAACAAAGAGTGAGCCGATGGCGCCGACGAGGAGCAGCGCCGGACCAAACCACAAAAGCAGGGTTGTTCCCTTGAGCGGCGGACGGTAACGCACGAAGTCGCCGTAGCGGCTGACCATGAAATCCATGATCTCGCCGTCGCTCTTGCCGTCCTTGATCAGCGTACGAATCTCGCGACGAAGGTCGTTCGCCAGTTCGGCGTGGGAGCCGGACAAGGATTCGTTCTGGCAGACCAGACAGCGCAATTCAGAGGAAATCGCCACCATGCGCTTTTCGGCGACCTCATCCTCGGCGAGTGGCGTAGCTTCCTTGGAAAAAACCGGATTTACCACAGAGACACAGAGAACACAGAGAAGAGCAAAGTAGAAACCAGCCGAGAAATATTCTCTGCCCTTATGTGGCTCCTTGGAGAAAGATGCGTTCATTTATTCAACTCCGCAACCAGCGGCAGAATCTTGCCTGAAAAATCATCAGGACTGATCGGCCCCGTGTGCTTCATGCGGATGATGCCGGCCTTGTCGATGACGTAGGTTTCGGGTACGCCATAGACGCCGTAGTTGATGCCAACGCGGCCGTCGAGGTCAAGCACCGACAGGCGGTAGGGATTGCCATGCTGGTTCAGCCAGGCGTTCGACCGCTCCAGTGCCAGCTTCATTTCGGCGTCGGCGGTGAGCTTGTCCGAATCCAGTGCGCCGTCACCGCTCACTTCCTTGTAGTTGAGCCCGACCAGCGTTATCGCTTTGTTCTTCGCCATTTCAACGAGTACCGGATGTTCCTGCCGGCAGGAAACGCACCAGGTTGCCCAGACATTGAGCAGCCACACTCTGCCGAGCATGTCCTTCGGCGAGAATGTCCGCTCCGGCGAAGCCACTTGTGGCAGCGTAAACATCGGTGCCGGTTTGCCGACCAGTGGCGATGGCACATCGCGTGGATTGAGGTTGAGCCCGACAGCGAGCAGGATCACAAGAACGACAAAGCCGATCAGCGGCCAGAGAAAGCGGTTCATGATTCGTCCTCAGGCGCGCCGGGCCAGCGCGCCGAGTTGACTCGATGCGGCTCGGGACTTTATCCGATAGCGACGGTCAGTCAAAGCGAAGAGGCCGCCGACCGCCATCAGCACGCAACCGCCCCAGATCCAGTCGACAAATGGTTTGTGATATACGCGAACGGCCCAGGCGCCGTCTGGTCGGGACTTGTCGATCGGTTCGCCGAGCGAGATGTAAACGTCGCGTAGCAGGCCGGTATCGATTGCCGCCTCGGTCATCGGCATCGATCCGGAAACGTAGTTGCGTTTCTCCGGGTGCATTTTCCGAACGCGCTTGTCGTTGTTGAACAGGTCGATATCGCCGACCAGCGCCATGTAGTTGGGCCCCTTTTCCTGACGGACCCCGTTGAATCTGAAGGTGTAACCCCCCACGCTGACGGTATCGCCAATTTCCATTTTCACGTCTTTTTCGGTTTGGTAGCCATTGACCATCGTCACCCCGACGACGAAGACGGCAACGCCGACATGGGCCGTATGCATGCCGAAAAAGCTGCGCGGCTGCTTCAAGGCGGCGGTCACGAAGGGCTGGCCGGCGCGCGCTGCCTGCACGCGCCCGGCGAAATTGAGTGAGCCCGAGAGAACGATCCACGCGGCAAGCAGCAGGCCCAGGGCCACCAGCGGCTTCCATTCGCCGAACAGGAAAGGCGCCACGATGCCGACCGCTGCCGCCGCGAAAAAAGCCAGGCGCAGGATGCGCGCCAGCTCGCCGAAGCTGGCCTGCTTCCAGCGTGCAAACGGAGCGACGCCCATCAGGAATAGCGCCGGGATCATCAACGGTGCGAAGACGGAATCAAAGTAGGGCGGGCCGACCGACAGCTTGCCCAGGCCGAGCGCGTCGATGAGCAGCGGGTAAAGCGTGCCGAGCAAAACGGAAGCACAGGCGACGACCAGCAGAACATTGTTGGTGAGCAGCAGCGATTCACGTGAAAGAAGGCCGAATCTGCCGCCCAGACCGACCTTTGGCGCTCGCCAGGCAAAGAGTGCGAGCGAGCTGCCGATGACTGCAACCAGAAAGACGAGAATAAATATGCCGCGCGTCGGATCGGTGGCAAAGGCATGCACCGAGGTCAGCACGCCGGAACGCACCAGGAATGTACCGAGCAGTGAAAGCGAAAAGGCGGCAATGGCCAGCAGCACCGTCCAGTTCTTGAAGCTGCCACGTTTTTCGGTCACCGCCAGCGAGTGAATCAGCGCTGTGCCGACCAGCCATGGCATGAACGAAGCATTCTCGACCGGGTCCCAGAACCACCAGCCGCCCCAGCCAAGTTCGTAATACGCCCACCAGGAGCCCAGTGCGATGCCGAGGGTCAGGAAGATCCACGCCGCGGTCGTCCACGGGCGCGACCAGCGGGCCCAGGCGGCGTCGAGCTGGCCGGAGAGCAGGGCGGCGACGGCGAAGGCATAAGCGACCGAGAAACCAACATAGCCCATGTAGAGCATCGGCGGATGGAAGATCAAGCCTGGATCCTGCAACAGCGGGTTGAGGTCGCGTCCTTCCTCGGCGCCCGGCAGCAGGCGATCGAAGGGGTTGGAGGTAAGCAGGATGAAGAGCAGGAAACCGGCGGTAACCAGTGCCAGCACGCCGAGTACGCGGGCGATCAAGTAGTCGGGAAGCTGTTTCGAGAAGATCGAAACCGCCAGCGTCCACAATGACAGCATTACCACCCAGAGCAGAAGCGAACCTTCATGGCCGCCCCACACGGCGGCCACCCGGTATTGAACAGGCAACAAGGTATTGGAATGCTGTGCAACATAGATGACCGAGAAATCGTTGTGAACGAATGCGCTGGTCAGGCACCCGAAGGCCACGGCCATCAGTACGGCCTGGGCCACTGCGGCGGGACGCGCCAGGGCGATCCAGCCGGGACGTCGCAGATGGGCGCCGATCAATGGCAGGGTGCCTTGTACGAGCGCTACGCAGAGCGCGACAATGAGAGCGAAGTGTCCGAGTTCGGGGATCATGATCGGTGGTCCGTTTCCTTCATTTACGGCTTGAGGGTCTTGGCGCTGGCTTCGGCGGCCGCCTTGTTGGCTGCCGCGCGCTCATGCGCGTCGCCGATAGCTTTGGTGGCTTCCGGCGGCATGTAGTTCTCGTCATGTTTGGCGAGTACTTCACTGGCAATGAAAATTCCATCCTCGCCGAGTTTGCCCTGGGCGACGGCGCCTTTCCCTTCTTTGAACAGGTCGGGCAGGATTCCCTTGTAAGCAACGACGATGTCCTTTTCGGTATCGGTCACGACAAAACGCAGGGTGACTCCATCGGGCTCGCGCTTGATCGAGCCTTCCCTGACCATGCCCCCGATGCGGAAAGACTTGCCCACGGGGGCTTCGCCCGCAGCGACCTGTGTCGGCGAAAAGAAGAACACCAGATTGCTCTGGAACGCATTCAGTACCAGGGCAACGACCAGGCCCAGAATGGCCAGGCCACCGATGATCAGCGCGATACGTTTGTGACGTGTTTTCAATGCTTGCCTTTGGGAGATGTTTTGCGATCAGCGCTGCGGGCAGCGCTCTTGTCGGAGCGCTCGGCGCGGAATTGGCGTTTGAGACGTGCAACGAGACTCTTGTGACCCTGAATCAGCAAAACCGGTTCCAGTGCCATTAAGACCGCCATGACGCCAACCGAACCCCAGACATAGATACCGTGGTTCCCCATGGCCAGAAATTCCGAAAAACTGTTCCAGTACATGCCTTGCTCCTTGCCGTCCTAGGTATCCAACTCGGCGCGCACCCAGTCGGTGTGCCGCTCGCGTTCCAGCATGATGCTCCGTACCCGCATCAACGCCACAGCGATCGAGTACATCCAGCAAGCGAGGGCGCAGAGCAGCATGCCCCAGAGCATCGTCGTGGCCATCGAAGGCGATTTTGTCAGACTGACCGACGAGCCCTGATGTAGGGTGTTCCACCATTTCACCGAGAAATAGATGATCGGGATGTTGACCACTCCGACCAGCGCCAGGATGGCCCCCGCCTTGTCGGCACGGCGCGGGTCGTCGATCGACGACTGCAGGGCGATGAAGCCGACGTAGAGAAACAGCAGGATCAGCTCAGAGGTCAGGCGCGCGTCCCAGACCCACCAGGTGCCCCACATCGGTTTGCCCCACAGCGCGCCCGTCCAGAGTGAGAGAAAGGCGAAAAGCGCTCCGGTCGGCGCCAGTGCCGTGGCCATCATGCCCGACAGGCGGAAATTGAAGGCCAGCCCCAGTCCGGCCCAGAAAGCCATCACCAGGTAAATGAACATCGACATCCACGACGCAGGTACGTGCAGGAAGATGATGCGGTAGCCTTCGCCCTGCTGCGCGTCCGTAGGCGCTACCAGAAAGCCGATGTAGAGCCCGGTGATGCCGAAAATCGCCGCCAGCGTCCAGAACCACGGAATCATTCTGCCGGCAAGCGGATAGAACGCTTGCGGGCTGGCAAATTTGAACCAGTTGATCAGTTTGTTACTCATTATTCCAAGGCAATCCGTAATGCCGCTGCAGTTGGCCACGGTGCAAAAAACACGCCGCCCAGCGTTAGTGCGCCAAGCAGCGACAGATGGGCTTGCGCCCCGAGTCCGGTGACGACAGCATCAACCGCGCCCGCGCCAAAAATAAGCACCGGAATATACAGGGGAAGAACCAGCAGCGAAAGTAGCACACCGCTGCCGCGCACGCCCAGCGTCAGCGCTGCACCAATGGCTCCGATGCCGGACAGCGCGGGGGTGCCGATCAGCAGCGAGATAACGAGCGTCCAAAGGGCCTCGCTGGATAGGTCGAACTGGATTCCGAGCACCGGTGCCAGCAGAGTCAGCGGAAGCCCCGAAACCAGCCAGTGTGCAAACACCTTGCCGAGCACGATCAAGCCGAGTGGTTGCGGTGCCAACGCGAGCTGTTCCAGGGTTCCATCGCGATGGTCGTCGGCAAACAGGCGCGGTAGCGACAACAGGGTGGATAGCAGGGCGGCGACCCACAGTACACCCGGTGCCAGCGTGCGCAACAGCTCCGGCTCCGGCCCGACACCCAGCGGAAACAGACTGACCACAATGATGAAAAAGAACAGCGCCGATACGATATCCGACCGGCGACGCAGGGCCAGACGAAGGTCGCGACCGACGATGGCTCGAATCAGGGCAAGCATTCGTCAGTCGTCACTCAATGCGAAGTAGCGAAGCGGGCGTCAACATTTTCTATCTCAATTAGCATTACTTCTAGTTCAGCCGCAGTTCACGCACCGTGCCTGCGACAACCTCGACCGCTTGATGGGTGGTCAGCACGGCCAACCCACCGCGTTGCAGATGGGTACCGATCAGGCCGGCAACCAGTTCGACCGCGGCCGTATCCAGCGCCACGTAGGGTTCATCGAGCACCCACAGCGCCCTGCGCTCATTGACCAGCCTGGCCAGCGCCACACGGCGTTTCTGCCCCTGTGAGAGGTAGCGACAAGCCAGATCCTCACGCCCGGCAAGGCCGACAATCTCAAGTGCATCAAGTGCTGCAACTTCATCGAGATGTTCGCCGGCTAGTCTGGCGGAGGACAGCAGATTCTCGAGCGGCGTCAACTCTTCCTTGATGGCGTTGAAATGGCCGAGATAACACAACTCCCGGCGAAATTCCTCGCCGAGCTTGCCAATCAGCTCGCCCCGCCAGCGAATCTCGCCATCAGCCGGCGGTGACAGCCCGCAGAGCATGCGCAGCAGACTTGTCTTGCCGGAGCCATTTTTTCCCTGTAAATCAAGCATCTCGCCACCATCAAGGCGGAAACTGAGCTTCGAAAAAAGGCTTCGCTCGCCGCGTACGCATTCAAGGTTGGAGGCTTCTAACATGCAGGGAACCCGAAAGGGAGCAGAGTCACATTATGCAGCCTTGAATCTGGTTTTTGTTTGATGCAAATCGGACTCTCAAGTTTGACTTTGTCCCGGAGTAGAATCAGCGTCAATACCCCGAGCTATTTCCCTGAATCCACGTTCAATGCTATTGTGCATGCCGGCTTTAACAAAGTTGAGTATGATGCTATATCTGTTAAGGTGATCCGGAACGATATGCGAAGCATACACGATCAAGGTTTCCTGTCACCGGATCAAAAAAGAGAGAACGTGCCTGAAAAGGGCCGTCTCGTCACTGAATGGAGTTGCCGTGCTTTTGCCGTACTTGTTGGCAGCAAGATAACGAAAACATAAGGAAAATCAACCTGATCCGGCAATCCGGCGTAATTCCGGGCTGAAGGAAGTTAACCTTTCAACGAAAAAGATACGGACCCTTACCCGTGCAAACTTCCGATAACTCACACAACGTCTGCCAGCGCATCCGGCTCAGCGGTGTCGTGCAGGGCGTTGGCTTCAGGCCGTTTGTCTGGCGTCTGGCCAAGGAGCTTCTGCTTACTGGCTGGGTCAGAAAAGACGCGCGCGGCGTCGAGATTGAAGTGTGTGGTGCAGCGGAACAGGTACAGAATCTGATCGAGCGCTTGCAGAACGATGCTCCGGTGAAGGCGCACATCGATTCGGTGACGGCGCAGAACAGTCATGTTGAATGCGTAGCCGATGATTTCTATATCCTGAATAGTCGTAGCGGTCGTGCTCCAGCGATGGTCGGACACGACTCGGCAGTCTGCCGCGATTGTCTGGCCGAAATGTTCGATCCGGCGAACCGGCGCTGGCGCTACGCGTTCACCAACTGCACAAATTGCGGTCCGCGCTACACAATTGCTCGTGCCCTTCCGTACGCTCGTGAACGAACCAGCCTGAAGAACTTTCCCCGCTGCCCGAAGTGCCAAAACGAAACCCAACGAAAGGATGGGCGGCACCACAATGATGAGGTGAATTGTTGTCCGAAGTGTGGGCCGCAGCCTGAATTGCTGGATGCCGAGGGGCGGCCTCTGCCGGGTGATCCGATTACGCAGGCCGTGGCGCTTCTGGCGCAGGGGAAGATTGTCGCGATCAAAGGCATGGGCGGGTTTCATCTGGCCTGCGACGCTCGCAACGCGGTTGCAGTCGCTGTCCTTCGCGAGCGCAAGCAGCGGGATGAGAGGCCTTTCCCCGTGATGCTTGCCAACGCCTCGTCCGCGAGTGCTTTTGTTCAACTGGGTATCGGCGAACCGGGTCTGCTTGCAATGGCAGAGCGACCAATCATTCTGCTCAAGAAACGCCCAAGCTGTGACAAAGCCTTGCCCGGTGTGACGACCGGGCTGGGCTGGTTGGGGGTGATGATGCCCTTCACACCGCTACAGTACCTGCTCTTCCATGAATCTGCTGGTCGCCCGCAAGGCCTTGGCTGGCTGGATCGTCCGCAGAAACTCGCGCTGGTCATGACCAGCGCCGACCCCGGTGGTGAGCCAACAGCCATTAGCAACGAGGAAGCCTTGCTGCGCCTGTCCGGTATTGCCGATGCTTTTCTGCTGCATGACCGTGAGATAAAGTCCCGTTGCGACGACAGTATTGCGCGCTCGGGCCCTGGTGGGCTGCAACTTGTGCGCCGCGCGCGTGGCTACGCGCCGAACGCGATCAAGCTGCCACGATCCGGCCCGTCTGTTCTGGCGGTAGGCGGTTGGTTCAAGAATACAGTCTGCGTGACCCGTGGCGACGAAGCGTTTATTTCGCAGCATATCGGCGATCTGGATAACGCGGCAGCCTGTGATTATTTTGAATCAACCGTAACGCGTCTCCTCAAGCTCCTTGGCATCAAACCGGCGCTGGTTGCCCATGATCTTGACCGTAGCTTCCATTCGACGCGATTTGCCCTGGACTTCGCACAGCAGAGGGGCGTTCCGGCGCTCGCCGTTCAACATCACCACGCTCACACGGCTGCGGTTCAGGCCGAACACCGGATTGACGCTCCGGTTATCGGGCTGTCGCTCGATGGTATCGGCCTGGGGGCGGATGGTGGCGGTTGGGGGGGAGAGCTGTTGCGCGTCGATGGCGTATCGATGGAGCGTATCGGTAGTCTTGCGCCGATTGAACTCGCCGGTGAGCAGGCGCTGAGAGTGCCCTGGCGCCTGGCGGCGGCGGTGCTGCAGCAACTTGGTCGCGGCAAGGAAATTGAAAAGCGCTTTCCCGAGCAGCGGAGCGCTGCGGCGGTCGAAAAAATGCTTCTGCAAGGCATCACTTGTCCAAAGACATCGAGCCTTGGCTGTTACATCAATGCGGCAGCAGGTTTGCTCGGCATCAGCTCGATGATGGCTTTCGATGGCCAGGCGGCGGAATTGCTCGAAGGGATGGCCGATCGTTACGGTGATGTTCTGCCACTCAATGGCGCCTGGTCAATTGAAAACGGTTGTCTGAATCTGCAGCCGCTGCTGGCCGTTCTGGCCGATGAAAAGATACCCGAACGCGGTGCGGCGATCTTTCATGCCACGCTGGTTGCCGCCTTGACTGATTGGGTGTGTGCCATTGCGCCGTCAGGAAGCAAGATCGTGGGCAGTGGGGGCTGTTTCCTCAACCAGGTGCTTGCACGGGGTCTGCGCGCACGTCTTGGAGGCCGTGGCCTGCAATTGATCGAGGCTCGCCGTCTGCCGCCCAACGATGGAGGACTGGCCGTCGGTCAGGCCTGGGTTGCCCTGCAGTACCTGCTGGGGTAGGGCGAATTATCGAGCTACAAACCCGGGTTTGTAGCCGAGCGCCAGTCGAATTTTCTCGGCCACTTTTTCGGCATCGGCGCGACTTGCGTAAGGGCCGAGATGTACTCGGTACATACCGCCGCCGGCATTGATCCGGATCCCTTCCTGCAACCAGTCCAGCTCGCGCGATAAATGCGAACGCAGATTTTCGGCATTGTCGGCGTTGGAGAAAGCCCCAAGCTGCAGGAAGACGCCTGTTGTGGCGACAGGCGGTGCGGAAGCCGAGACAGGCAGCCGTGCTGACGCTCCGGATGGTGGGGATTGGTCGGAGGCTTCGTCGCCATCCGCTCGGGTCGCCAGTATTTCAATCACGTCGCGTTGAGCCGCAGGGACCGGTGACTTGGCGGTCTGAGCCGGCGGGTTGATCTGGGCGTAGGTCAGTTCGGTTGAGTCGCCGGGTAAAACAGTCTCTACTTCAACCTGCGTGCTGCCATCGTTGATATAGCCGAGGCGGTGCGCAGCAGCATAGGAGAGGTCGATGATTCGGTCGGCATGGAAAGGGCCGCGATCCGTTACGCGAACAACCACGGTCTTGCCATTGCTCACACGCCTGACCCGCACATAGGACGGCACTGCCAGCGTCGGGTGTGCAGCGGTCATCGAGAACATGTCGTAGGGTTCGCCGATTGAGGTTTTCTGGCCGTGAAACTTCTTTCCGTACCAACTGGCGATGCCTGACTGCCGGAAGTGTTTGAGGCTGGTGTCCGGTATATACGACTTGCCAAGCACGTTGTACGGCCTGTTGGCAAAGCGATGCAGGGGTTCGCTGCGCGGCTGGGCGTCCGGAATGTCGTCCAGATTGTCCGGAATGTCGTCACCGGGGCCGTCGTCCTTGTAATACCCGCCGCCATGCTTTTGTATCACGCCAGGCTTGCGCGCAGGGCTTGTTGATTGGTTGCCGGGCGACGGGCCATCGGTGGCGCGTGGGATCTGACTGCTACAGGCGGAAAGAAACACCAGCACCAGCAGCAGCTCAGGCAGTGCGTTGCGCTTCTTGCCTGTCATGCGCACTCTTCTATTCACTACTCGCGTCATTTTTTGACCAGCATTCGGTGTGAATGAATGCTCATGAGAATTCCCAGGCCGAGAAACAAGGTCACCAACGCGGTTCCACCATAGCTCATGAACGGCAGCGGGACCCCGACCACCGGCAAAATACCGCTGACCATGCCCATGTTAACGAAGGCATATGTGAAGAAGCTCAAGGTGATTGATCCACCCAGAACACGCGCGAAAAGCGTCGAAGCGTTGGCCGAGATCATGAGTCCACGGGCTATCAGCAGCAAATAGAGGGATAAAAGAATACTGTTGCCCAGCAAGCCGCGCTCTTCCGAGAACACGGCGAAAATGAAGTCGGTATGTCGTTCGGGGATAAATTCCAGGCGAGTTTGGGTTCCCTCAAGCCAGCCTTTGCCGAATCTTCCTCCGGATCCCATGGCAATCGTCGACTGAATAATGTGATATCCGGAACCGAGCGGATCGGTTGTCGGGTCGATCAATGTGAGGATCCGCTTGCGCTGGTAGCCGTGCAGCATGGTCCACGCAAAGGGCGCAACGCTGGCGCCCGCGATGATCATGCCGATGATCGCTTTCCATGGCAGGCCGGCAAAGAAAATAACGTAGAAACCCGAAGCGCCGACGAGAATCGCTGTTCCCAGGTCGGGCTGCTTGGCGATCAGACCGAATGGAATGAGCAGCAACAGGCCGGCAATCACAAAATGTCGGAAACGCAAGCCGGATTCGTACTTGTGAAAGTACCAGGCCAGCATCAGAGGCATCGCAATCTTGAGAATCTCGGCCGGTTGGATGCGTGTGAAACCCAGGGGTAACCAGCGTCTGGCCCCGTTGACCTTGACTCCCACCAGGAACACCAGAATCAGAAGAATAACGCCCACGATATAGAGTGGGACAGCAAAGCGCATCAGTTTTTGCGGGGGAGTCTGGGCAAGGGCCCACATTACCGCGACACCGATCCCGAGGTTGAGCAACTGGCCGGTTGCACGATTGTTGGAGTCGTAGGTGGCGCTATAGACGGTTGCTATCCCGAACGCCATCAGGACCAGCGCTATTGCCAGCAAGGGGCCGTCGATATTTCCGGTGAGGCGCACCCAGAACCGGTTCAGAATTTGCTGGAACAAAGCCTAATTCTCCTCTTCCGGCGTGTCGTCTTCCTTTGCCGCGCCTTTGGGCAGCTTGCCCAGCAAGTAGTAGTCGAGCACCATGCGAGCGATCGGCGCTGCCGATTGAGAACCAAAGCCGCCATTTTCGACCAGTACAGCGAGCGCTATCTTGGGGTGATCCGCCGGCGCAAAGGCAATGAAGAGACCATGGTCATGTAATTCCTTCTTCAGTTTGCCGGCTCTGTATTCGGCGCCTTTCAGGCTGAAAAGCTGCGCCGTGCCTGTCTTGCCGCCCGAAACGTATTCCGCACCGGCAAAAGCGCGGGCGCCCGTTCCTTCCTTATTGACGCCAACCATCGCCTTCTTGATTATTTCTATGTTCTCGGGCTTCCAGGCGAGTGTGCGCAGTGGTTCAGGCTCGATCAAGACCTTTTCGCCCGTCTTGGTATCCGTAATGTACCTGACGAGGTGCGGTCGGTAGAACACGCCGTCGTTGGCTACGACCGCGATTGCTTGCGCTAGCTGGATCGGTGTGTAGGCGTTGTAGCCTTGACCGATCCCGATCGAGATCGTTTCGCCGGCATACCATTTCTGTTGCTCCCGGCTTTTGAAGCGACGCCTTTTCCATTCCGGCGAAGGCAGCACACCCTCCGACTCGCCTTCAATATCGATGCCGCTACGGCTACCCAGACCCAGGCTGCCCATGAAGCGCGCGATATTGTCGATGCCCAAATCGTTGGCTAGCATGTAGTAGTAGGTGTCGCAGGAATGGACAATCGACTTGTACATATCGACCGTGCCATGCCCCCCCTTCTTGTCATCGCGAAAATGATGTCCGCCGAAGTTGTAGAAGCCGGGGTCGGAGATTGTCTGACCGGCCGTGCGTTTGCCGATTTCAAGCGCGGCCAGGGCCATGAAAGGCTTGAATGTTGAACCCGGTGGGTAGGCCCCGTTCAGTGCCCGATTGACCATGGGGCGATCCGGCGAGTTGTTGAGCAAATCCCATTCATCCGAACGAATGCCATCGACAAAAAGATTCGGATCGAAAGTAGGTGTCGATACGAGCGCGAGAATTCCGCCGGTCGACGGCTCGATGGCGACCAGCGCACCACGACGATCGCCAAACGCCTGTTCGGTGATTTCCTGCAATTTGGCATCGAGTGTCAGAGTCAGGTTATTCCCTGAAACAGGAGGGGTGCGCGACAGACTGCGAATCGCGTGACCTCCTGCATCGATTTCGACCTCCTCATAACCCGTCTCGCCGTGCAATTGAAACTCGTACTTCTGCTCCAGGCCGGTTTTTCCTATGTGGTCTGTGCCTCTGTAATTGGCTGCCTGCTCGTTCTTCTCGATGATTTCAAGATCGGTCTTGTTGATCCGATTGATATAGCCAATCGCGTGCGAGGCTCTTGAGCCGAGTGGGTATTGCCGGAACAGTCGCGCCTTTACTTCGACGCCGGGAAAACGGTAGCGATTGGCCGCAAATCGGGCAACTTCCTCGTCGCTCAATCGCGTGCGAATCGGCAGGCTCTCAAAAGACCTGCTCTCATCAAGCAGCTTGCGGAATCGACGCCGATCCTTGGACTCAATTTCTACCAGTTTGCCGAGATCCTCGATCATTGCATCGAGATTCTCGATTTTGGACGGCGTGATTTCGAGAGTGAACGCCGTGTAGTTCCGTGCCAGAACGATGCCATTGCGATCCATGATAACCCCGCGGTTGGGGGCAATCGGCACCAGTGAAATACGATTGTCTTCGGCTCGCGTTGCGTAATAGTCGTGCTGAATCACTTGCAAGTAGAAAAACCGCGCGAACAGAATGGCGAAGCCCAGCACCACCACGCTCGCCGCAATCACGACGCGGAAGCGGAACCGTTCAATATCGCTATCGTGTGTGTTCTGCGGTGAATACCGGGTACGCAAGGCAAATTTCCTCAAATTGGCCGGTTGGCGTCTCGGTCGACTGGTTGATACTGTGGCAGAAGCAGAATGAAAGTGAGTGGAAGCCACAACAGGGCGCCTACGAAGGGTCCGGCAAAGAAGCTCAATCCAGGAAGGATCGCACCCGGCATGGCGCGAACACTGAATTGCACAAGCTGGACAAGCAGCAACAGCGGGAGGATATGCAAGGCCTGCTGACCGAGCGGAAACCACAGGATGCGACGCGATAGCGCGGAGGCGGCATAGATAGCCAGAACGTAAGCAAGTGCATGCTGCCCCATCAGGCTGGAATCGGCGACATCCATGGCCAATCCGAAAATGAAGCCTGATCCCATGCCGACGTAACGTTGCTCGCGAATGCTCCAGAAGATGAGTAGCAAAGCCGCCCAGTCCGGCATCCATGGCCAGGCCGAGGTCGGCAGAAAGTTTAGCAGCAGCGCGGCCAGGAGCGTGATCAGGATGTACCAGGGCCGAACCGGCTGCAGAATGCGGGATGAGGATGAAGTGGGTTGCATCGACCTATTCCTTTTGCAATCGTTTCTTCTTCGCCCCGGATTTGGCCGAAGATTTTGCGCCAATGTCAGCGGCTTCGCTGTTCAACTGAGCGGGTAGAGGAATCGTCTCTCGCGGATCAAGCACCATGACTTCGCCGAAGTTCTCAACGCCCGCGACGGGGACGCAGTAGATGCGAGCAAACGAGTATGAGGTATCGCGTTCGATGCTCACAACTTTGGCCACCGGGAGACCGGGCAACCATATCCCATCCAGCCCTGAAGTTACCAGGAGGTCGCCGATCTGTACATCCGCATTGGCCGGCATGAAACGCAACTCAAGCTGGCCGTTGCCCAGCCCGAAAACGACCGAACGCAGCCCGTTGCGCACGACCTGAACGGGTACAGCCTGCTCCTTGTCGGTAATCAGGGTGATCTCCGAAACAAAGGGAAAGACCCGGGTGACCTGGCCGACGACACCCGCGTCATCGACGACCGGTTGCCCGGGAATGATATTGTCCTGTTGGCCCTTGTCGGCGATCACGCGGCGCGAGAAGGGGTCGCGTGCTGCATAAAGGATCTGAGTCACCCGTCCATTCGCCTTGAGCCTGCTCTTTACATCAAGCAGCTTGCGCAGGCGCTCGTTTTCCACTTCGAGATGCTGCGTGCGCAATCGTGTCTCGGCGACGTCCAGTTGGGCGCGTTTCAAGCGGGCATTTTCATCCTGAAAGCGCGAGATGGCCGAAAAATAGCTGCCGACATTCTGGAGTGCTTCGACAGGAGCATGTGCAGCCTGTTGTATGGGGTGGGTGAACAATGACAAGCCTTGCCTGAGTAGCTCAAGCGTCTGAAAACGGGAATCAACGAAAATCAGGGCTAACGAAAGCGCAGCATAGAATGTCAGCCGGGCCAGCGGTGCAGGTCCGCGCTTGAAGAACGGCGGCGGTTGATGATCCATTGCTTCAGCAAAAGGTACGGAATGAGGAACAGGAGGTCATTGCGGCAATCAACGCGCGGTGATTACTCAAGAAGTTGACGACACGAACAAGCTGAACAGCCCGCACAAGTGACGGGGAAGAGCAATACCGCTCACGCTTCCCCTTTTGTTCGCGACCGCATCTCAGTCCGAGGTAAATATACTGCCGAGCTTGTCCATCCTCTCGAGCGCCATGCCGCAACCGCGCGCCACACAGGTCAGCGGTTCCTCGGCGACGATCACCGGCAGGCCGGTTTCTTCCATCAGCAGGCGGTCAAGGTCGCGCAACAGCGCACCACCGCCCGTCAGCACCATTCCTTTGTCGGCGATGTCGGCGCCGAGTTCGGGCGGCGTTTTTTCGAGTGCTGACTTGACCGCTGAAACAATGCTGTTGAGCGGCTCGGTGAGCGCTTCAAGAATTTCGTTCGAGGAAATGGTAAATTTGCGCGGAATGCCCTCGGCCTTATTGATTCCGGAGACTTCCATTTCACGTACTTCGGCACCCGGGAACGCCGAGCCGATGCACTTCTTGATGTTCTCAGCCGTGTTTTCGCCGATCAACATGCCGTAGTTACGACTGATGTAGTTGATGATCGCTTCGTCAAGCTTGTCGCCCCCTACGCGCACCGAACCCGCATAAACCATACCGCCGAGGGAGATTACCCCGACTTCGGTTGTCCCGCCGCCGATGTCGACGACCATCGAGCCGGTTGGCTCCGAAACCGGAAGATCCGAACCAATCGCGGCCGCCATTGGCTCTTCGATAAGAAATACCTGACTGGCACCAGCACCGATCGCCGATTCGCGAATGGCGCGGCGCTCAACCTGCGTCGAACCCGAAGGGACGCAGATGATGATGCGGGGGCTTGGCGAAAGCAGGCGGGAATCGTGCACCTTGCGGATGAATTGCTTGAGCATCTGTTCGGTGACGGTGAAGTCGGCGATCACGCCGTCTTTCATTGGGCGAATAACCGTGATGGCGCCTGGCGCTTTGCCAAGCATATTCTTGGCGGCAAGGCCGACAGCCTGGATCGTCTTCTTGGCGTTCGGGCCGCCTTCCATGCGAATGGCGACAACTGACGGCTCGTCGAGGACGATGCCTTTGCCGCGAACGTAGATCAGCGTATTGGCAGTACCTAGATCGATTGCCAGATCGTTTGAGAAATAACTGCGTAGAAAACTGAACATGCCTGAATATCCGTAAAAGCTCCGCAGGGGCTGCGGTCAGCAAAGCATTTATGATACCTTATATGGCTCTTTGTTTTAACACCTTACCGATCTCATAGCCATGTCGCTCACCCTGGAACAAGTTCGGCGCGTCGCGCACCTCGCCCGGATCGAAGTCAGCGATGCCGAAGCGGAAACCACGCTCGGTCACCTGAACGGAATATTCGGCCTGATCGAAGAGATGCAGGCCGTCGACACCCGGGGCGTTGAGCCCATGGCACATGCTCAGGATCTCGCTCAGCGCTTGCGTAGCGACCGCGTCACCGAAGAAGATTGCCGCGATGCCTTTCAGGCCATTGCCCCCGAGGTCGAGGCCGGCCTGTACCTCGTGCCGAAGGTGCTCGAATGACCGCGATGATCGCCCGCAACGTTTCGGCGTTGTCGCAGGCATTGGCGGCCAAGGAGATTTCCAGCGTCGAGCTGACACAACTCTATCTCGACCGGATTGCCCGCCTGAATCCTGAAATCAACGCGTTTGTCACCGTTGACGCCGACAAGAGCCTGGCGCAGGCAAGAGCGGCCGACGAATCGCGTGCCGTCGGGAAAGCTGGCAAGGGCGCCGGACCGCTGACTGGTATTCCGCTCGCGCAGAAGGACATCTTTTGCACAAAGGGCTGGCTGACCACATGTGGTTCGAGGATGCTCGGCAATTTCGTTAGCCCTTACGATGCAACCGTTATCGAAAATTACAACGCCGCGGGTGCGGTGATTCTTGGCAAAACGAACATGGACGAGTTCGCCATGGGCTCCTCGAACGAAACGTCCTACTTTGGTGCGGTGAAAAACCCCTGGGATACGGCACGCGTCCCTGGTGGTTCGTCGGGGGGTTCGGCAGCGGCTGTGGCCGCCCTGATGGCCCCTGCGGCGACCGGTACCGACACCGGGGGTTCCATCCGCCAGCCGGCGGCCTTGTGCAATCTGACCGGATTGAAGCCGACCTACGGCGTGGTTTCTCGCTACGGCATGGTCGCCTTCGCTTCTTCGCTCGACCAGGCCGGCCCGATGGGACGCTCGGCCGAAGACTGCGCGCTGCTGCTCAATGCCATGGCTGGCTTTGACGAACGCGATTCCACCAGCCTCAGTCGCGAAAAAGAAGACTATGGCCGCGAGATATCCGCCGCCGCTGGCGACAAGCCGCTGGCCGGACTGAAAATTGGTTTGCCCAAGGAGTTTTTCGGCACCAGCGAAAGATCGGGTTGCAGTCCTGAAGTCATGCAACTGGTTGACGCGGCGATCGCCGAATACCGCAAGCTGGGTGCAGAAACGGTCGACATCAGCTTGCCGAACATGAAGCTTTCGGTGCCCGCCTATTACGTGATCGCGCCGGCCGAGGCCAGCTCGAATCTCTCGCGCTTCGACGGCGTTCGCTATGGCTACCGCGCCCCCGAGTACAGCGATTTGAACGAAATGTACGCCAGGAGCCGGGCCCAGGGCTTTGGCGTCGAAGTCAAGCGCCGTATTCTGATCGGTACCTACGTGCTCTCGCACGGCTATTACGATGCCTACTACCTGCAGGCGCAGCGGGTACGTCGTTTGATCGCCAACGATTTCGTGGCTGCCTTCCGGCAGTGCGATGTCATCATGGGACCCACCAGCCCGAGCACTGCGTTCAATCTTGGCGAAAAAGCGGCTGATCCGGTCCAGATGTATCTCTCGGACATCTATACCATTGCCGTCAACCTCGCCGGACTGCCGGGAATGTCGATTCCGTGTGGTTTTGCCAGCAGCCTGCCTGCGGGTCTGCAACTGATCGGCGACTATTTCAGCGAGGCAAAGCTGCTCAATGTCGCGCACCGATATCAGCAGACAACCGACTGGCATTTGCGGCATCCATCAGGTTTTGACTGACTTTGATGAGGTTGATATTCGCCACGCTGCTTGCTTTGCTTCTCGGAGCCTGTGCTACCCCCGAGACGGCATCGCCTGATTCGTCCGGGCAGGTAGCGGCTGGCGCTTCTCAACCAACAGAAAAAATCAGGTCGCAGCCGCTGAAGCACTTGTTGGGCCGTACGCTCAAACCCATGCCTGACAAGGCGCTTGACGTGCGCACCAAGTGTCGTTTCCGCGATGTGGCCGGCGGGCGGGGAGCAATGGATTTGCAGGTGACGAAGGCCGAAGTCAAACGTTTCGTAGCCGAGGTGAGCATTCCCAAGCAGGGCGTATGCCATTTCGATATGAAGTATTTCAAGCAGACCGAGAGCTTTCCCAATGTGGTATTGACTGATGGCGCGAGCGGCTGCGTCGTCCGTATGTGGGAGCAGGAAAAGGGCGTTACGGTCGCTTTCAACGCCTGCCAGTCAAAGTGTGGTGGAGACGCTTTCAGTTATCTCTGGCCGATTCTGGTTGACACTCGGAATGGCCGTTGTACTTGACAGGTGGGCACGAAACGATGAGCAAATGGGAAGTTGTAATTGGCATCGAGACACATGCGCAACTCGCGACCAACTCGAAAATTTTTTCCGGCAGTTCGACGGATTTTGGTGCGGCCCCCAATGTGCAAGCCAATGCTGTTGACATTGCGCTTCCCGGAGTGTTGCCGGTACTGAACAAGGGTGCTGTCGAATGCGCCATTCGATTCGGGCTGGCCGTTGATGGGGAGGTTGCAGCGAAATCGGTTTTCGCTCGCAAGAATTACTTCTACCCGGATCTACCCAAGGGCTATCAGATCAGCCAGTATGAATTGCCGGTAATCGTTGGCGGCAGACTGGCGATTCAACTGGGCCAGGGAGACAGCCTCTCTGAGAAGGTCATCACCCTGACACGCGCGCATCTGGAAGAGGATGCCGGCAAATCGCTGCACGAGGATTTCCATGGCAAATCGGGAATTGACCTCAACCGTGCCGGAACGCCTTTGCTTGAAATCGTCAGCGAACCCGACATGCGGTCCTCAGCCGAAGCTGTGGCCTACGCCAAGGCGCTGCACGCATTGGTTCGCTGGATCGGTATCTGTGACGGGAATATGCAGGAAGGGTCCTTCCGCTGCGATGCAAACGTCTCGGTTCGACCGGTCGGGCAGCAGAAGCTAGGAACCCGGCGCGAGATAAAGAATCTCAACTCCTTCCGCTTCATGCAGCAGGCCATCGACTACGAGGTGCAGTGGCAGATCGCCGAAATCGAGGAGGGCCGTTCGATCCAGCAGGCCACCGTGCTGTTTGACGCCGGAACTGGCGCGACTAGTGCGATGCGCTCTAAGGAAGACGCACATGACTATCGCTATTTTCCCGATCCCGATCTGCTGCCGCTGCTTATTGATCGCGATTGGGTCGAGCGAACGCGGGCGAGCATGCCGGAATTGCCGGTCGCCAAACGCGACCGCTTTGTCGCCCAGTACTCGCTGTCTTCCTATGATGCAACGACGCTCACCGCGTCGCGCGAAGTGGCCGGTTATTTCGAGGAAGCCGTGGCCGTTGGCGGTATCGGCAGCGCCAAAATTTGCGCCAACTGGGTGACGGTCGACCTCGCTGCGCGTCTTAATAAGGAAGGCCGCGAGATCGGCGAATCACCCGTCTCGCCCCACCAGCTTGGCGGATTGGTGGCGCGCATCGCCGACAAAACGGTATCAAACAACATAGCCAAGAAAGTGTTCGAAAGCCTGTGGAGCGACGAAGGCAAAACAGCCGATGACATCATCGAACAGCACGGTTTGAAGCAGATTACCGATAGCAGTGCAATCGAGGTGCTGATCAACGGGGTACTGGCAGCCAATGCATCGATGGTCGCCGAGTTCAAGGCCGGTAAGGAAAAAGCCTTCAATGCGCTGGTCGGCCAAGCGATGAAAGCGACCAAGGGCAAGGCCAACCCGCAACAGGTTAACGAACTGTTGCGAAAAAAACTCGGAGAGTAAAATTTCAAACGGTCTGCCGGAGTAACAGGCTCGCTGTCTCTATTGTCGCGTCAGTCCACGGCGGCTCAAATCGATGTACCGTCGTTTGTCCTCATCGTATTTCTCGCGAATGATCTTGAGTTCCTTTTGCTTGGACTCGATGATCGATTCCTGCGCCGTTATCTCGAAAGCCGTGTCGTTTAGTCCCTTCTGAACTGCAGCCGGCAACTGCTTCTTCTTGTAGAACTCGGCTTCGTCCTCGTATTGCTTGCGCTGCGCACGAATTTCGGCAATCTTCTCCTGAGCGGCTGCGATTGACCTCTGAACATCGTCCTGGGCGCGCGAACGCATTGCTTCAATGTCTTTCACGCTACCGTAAGTGTTGAGCAGTGCCTGATCCTTGCGCTGTTGTTCCTTGAGTGCCGCTTCTTCTTCTTTGCGTTTCGCCTCTTCAAGGGCTTGCTGGGCGCGCTCTTCGGCGGTCAGTGGAGCAGCCACGTTACGTAGAGTACGACCGGATGCGCCAATCTCTCGATAAGCCCGCCCGTAACACGCTTGTGGCAGCACATCGCCGCACACTTGCATGCCCTTTGCATCATCGCAGCAATAGAGTTTCCCTGCGGCCATGCCCGAACCACTGAGCGCAAGCGCAATAGCCAATACGCCTAGCTTAATGAGCGGATGCAATACCATACTCTTGGCGATAAAGTGTTACTGCGGACTGATGCTCCTTGAAGTCGGAGCGCTCACGGAGAAATGCCATCAAATCGTCGAGTGTGGCCACCGCCACCACCGGGATTGCGAAATCCCGCTCCACTTCCTGCGTCGCCGACAAGTGCCCTCTGCCGCGTTCCATGCGATCGAGTGCGATGACCACGCCGCACGGTGTTGCGCCCGCTGCACGGATCAACTCGACCGATTCGCGCACTGAGGTGCCGGCAGAAATGACATCGTCAATGATCAGCACACGTCCGGCCAGCGGGGCGCCGATGATGCTACCGCCCTCGCCGTGATCTTTGGCTTCCTTGCGATTGAAAGAAAAGGGCAGGTTGCGACCCGCGCGTGCCAGTGCCAGAGCACTCACGGCAACAAGAGGAATGCCTTTATAGGCAGGTCCGAACAGGGTATCGACTGCAAGGCCGCTGGCGAGGATTGCTTTAGCGTAGAATTGCGACAGTCGGTCAAGCGCCGCACCATCATTGAACAAACCGGCATTAAAGAAGTAGGGCGACAGCCGCCCCGCCTTGGTCTTGAACTCGCCAAAACGCAGAACGTCCTGTTCCAGGGCAAACTCGATGAATTCCTGACGAAAGTCCATTGTGTACTAGCCAAAGCCTCGGGCGCGGAAGTGACATGTTACGCATCATTAACCTAAACCTCAACGGCATTCGTTCCGCGTGGCGCAAGGGAGTTTTGCCATGGTTGTCCGCTCAGAACGCTGACGTCGTTTGTCTGCAGGAATTGAAAGCACAGTTTGCCGATCTCTCTGACGAGATGAAGGCGCCCGCCGGTTTGCACGCGTACTACCACTACGCCGAAAAGAAGGGCTATAGCGGCGTCGGGTTGTGGTGTCGGCGGAAGCCTGATGCCGTCACCGAAGGTTTCGGTCACGCAGAGTTCGATGCGGAGGGGCGCTATTTGCGCGCCGATTTCGGCCCGCTCTCCGTGATTTCGCTTTATCTGCCATCCGGTTCGAGTTCGCCGGAACGTCAAGCGGCGAAGTTCAGTTTCATGGACGTGTTTCATCCGCACCTCCTTGATCTGGCGAAGAGTGGCCGCGATGTCGTGGTGTGCGGCGACTGGAACATTGCCCACCAGGAAATCGATCTCAAGAACTGGAAAAGCAACCAGAAGAATTCCGGTTTTCTGCCAGAGGAACGGGCCTGGGTCAGCCAAGTGCTGAACGAGGGTAACTGGTGCGACGTGTATCGCCAGCTACACGCAACAAGCACTGACGAGTGCTACACGTGGTGGTCGAACCGCGGGCAGGCCTGGGCCAAGAACGTTGGCTGGCGGCTCGACTATCAACTGGCCTCGCCAGCTTTCGCCCGCACCGCCCATGCTGCTGCTGTATACAAGGCCCAGCGTTTTTCCGACCACGCGCCGTTACAGATCGACTATGACTATGTGCTGTGAATCACGCTGTGACTCAGCGCATTGATAAGTGGCTTTAAATTAGATACCCTGAGGGTTGTGGTTCACGAGCACTCCCATCGTTTCGTGCCATTTCCCTTTTCCCTTATCACATGAGGTGTCCCATGACTGAAGTTAACGAAATGTCCAACAATAGCAAACAGAAATTCGTCTCGGATATGAAGAGTGTCGTCGCCGATGCCGAGGAAATACTTCGTGCGACTGCAGGTGTCGCTGGTGAAAAAATGGCCGATCTACGTGAGCGGGTCGGTGAGCGTTTGCGCGACGCCAAGCTGCGTATCGCTGACGCCGAGGCGCTGCTGGTCGATAAGACCAAGGCGGCGGCGCGAGCTACCGACGACTATGTCAATCAGAACCCTTGGCAGGCTGTCGGCGTCGCAGCGGGCATCGGTTTCCTGTTCGGTATCATTATCGGCCGTCGTTAGGCAGAACTTCGCTATGAGCGACAGGTCAGGCAGAGGGAACAGCGGTTTATTCCATGCCCTGAAAAGCATCGTCGTCACGCTGCTTGCGAGCGGGAAGACGCGGCTTGAACTTCTCGGCAACGAACTCGAAGCTGAGAAGCTGCGTGCCATTCATTTGATTCTGATGGCGCAGGGAATGGTGTTCTGTTTCGGAGTCTGTACGCTGCTCATTGTGGCCTTGCTTACTGCATTGTTCTGGGACAACCGGCTGCTTGTCTTGAGCGTGTCAACTGGGCTGTTCCTTGTTCTTAGTGGGGTTTTTTTCGCTCTGTTCAAGCGGTCGCTGCAGCGGCCCGAGCAAGTCTTTGCAACCAGTATTGCCGAGCTCAAGGAAGATCTGCGCCAGTTGAAAGAGGCGGTTGGCCATGAATCAGCGGCTGAATGAACTGCTTATTCGGCGTGGCCGATTGCTCGAACGCATCGCCACCCAACGTGCTGCGTTGGGTCAGGAGATGCCGCCTTTGCGAGCCGCACTGTATACGACGGATCGCATTGTGGCCGGCGTGCGCAGTGGTGTCGTCTTCATCAAACAACATCCCAGCATAGTTACCGTCGCTGTTGCAGTGCTGGTCGTCTTGAAGCCGGGGCGCATCGTGCGCTGGGCAAAACGTGCTTTCTTCACTTGGCAAACCTGGCGGACACTGCGTGACAAATTGCCGATATTTGGTCTGAAAGCCGGTTTGTGAGCGTTGAGCAAAGGGGCGAGACAGAATTGGCAAAAGCCAGTGTAGTTTCGCGCATGCTGGCCTCCCAGAAACGGCAGGCGCGAGGATTTGTCGCTGACGTCGTGCGCATGCGCGGATTGATGCCCTTGCTGATGAAAAATCGCAACGGCGACAAATGGACAGCCAATGAAAAGTCCGAACTCCTGGACCAGTTGCGAGTTCTATCGCGCGTTTCACCGTATCTATTGTTTCTGCTCCTGCCTGGTTCCGCACTGTTGCTGCCAGTTTACGCTTGGTGGCTTGACCGTCGGCGCGTACGGCGTGCGGCGCGCCCGGTTTCAGAGACTCTACCCTAGGGATACGGGTATCGTCTCACGCTTTCCGGGGTCATCGCGGCCAGGATATTGCTGCTGGGTTAGTGCCAGACTCCCTGGGCGATCAGTTGCCGTGTCGCCGCTTCAGCCCAACCCCTGTTGGCTGCCGGGCTGGCTGGGCTGGGATGCAGCACTTTCCCGATGCTTACGTCCATACCTGTCAAAGCCTCGGTGGCGCGTTTCTCGGCAAAGCCGCCGACCCCGATCACCCACTGCGCTTCGAGCGCTGTCACGAGTTGCCTGAGATGTCGATCACAGGCCGCATTGAGCGGCTCCTTCTCGGCTGAAGGAAGTTTGTCCGGCGTAATGTTTCGGCCGCTGTCGAAAAAGGCCAAGGGACAATAGTTGGCAACAAAGTGGTTGGCGAAGAAAGCTTCTGCCTTGCCGAAGCGCTGTTGGAACAGTCCCCATAGACGTCGACCACTGACCTCGGAGCGCGTACAGGAAAATCCTTCAATCCGGCGTTTCGGGTTCTCCATTGCCGGTTTGTCAATTTGCGTTCTGATTCCCATCCAGTCGCGTACGGCAGCAATCTCGCCAAAGGGAACACCGCATTGAACCATGCCGAACGGTCCGGGATTCATACCGATGAAAACCACTTTTTTGCGGCACGCGCCATAGCGGCGCAAATAGAGCTCGTGTGCCTCCCAAGCGTAAGCCAGCGGATTATAGATATGTGAAACTGGTAGAGCAAAGGTAAGTTTTTCAACCCTGGCCGACAGCTCACGAGCGGCGGCGATCAGCAGCTCGGCGCTTGAGGCGCTTGCCTCAGACGCCAACTTGCGCTCCTTTGACCGGCACTATCTTCCACGGGGCCACCCGAGGAAGCAGCAGCATGCCGGGAATCGCCAGCGCAGTGCACAGCAGGAAGAAGCTGTACCAGCCGAGGCTTTCCACGAGCCAACCCGCCGAAGCGTTGAAAAAGGTGCGCGGCACGGCAGCAAGGCTGGTGAACAACGCATATTGGGTTGCGGTATAGGCGGGGTGTGTTGAACGGGCTATAAAGGCGACGAAAGCCACAGTGCCCAGGCCAACGCCAAGCGCCTCGAAGCCAATGACGGTTGCGAGCGCCAGGCGTTGGTCAACGCCAATTTCCGTTTGTGGTCCGAGCCAGGCCAGCCAGGCAAAACCAAGAATCGATAGCAGTTGCACAACACCGAACAGCCACAGCGCGCGATTGATGCCCAGACGCACCATCCACAGGCCGCCGAGAAGGCCGCCAAAGACCGCCGGCCATAGCCCGGCATGTTTGGCGATCAGGCCGATATCCGTTTTTGTGAAGCCCATGTCGAGGTAGAAGGGCGTCGCCAGTGCGGTGCACAGCGAATCGCCAAGTTTGTAGAGAAAAATGAAGGCAAGCACTAACAAGGCACCATGCAGACCAGAGCGACCCACAAATTCGTGGAAGGGCTCGACAACGGCTTCACGCAGGGTCTTTGGCCTGGCATAGGCGTTGGTCGGTTCCTGGACCAGCAGGATCATGACCATTCCGGGCAGCATGAAGGCGGCGGTGATCCAGAATACCTGTGACCACGGCAACAGGTCGGCGAGAATCAATGACAAGGAACCGGGCACCAGCCCGGCGACACGGTAGGCATTCACATGTACGGCATTGCCCAATCCCAGTTCGTTCTCCGTCAGCAGTTCGCGACGGTAGGCGTCCAGGGCGATGTCCTGGGTGGCGGAGAAAAGTGCGAGAAAGGTGGTAAGCCAGAGAACCGGGACGATGTCTGTGCTTGGCGACAGCCCGCCGAGCAGGCCAATGGTGAGCAGCAGGCCGATCTGCATGATCAGCGACCAGCTGCGCCGCCGACCAAGGACGGGCAGGGCATAGCGATCCAGGAAAGGCGACCAGAGAAACTTCCAGGTATAGGGGAACTGGATCAGCGCGAAAATACCGATGGTTTTGAGATTGACGCCCTCGCTACGCAACCAGGCCGGTAAGAGGTTCAGTAGCAGATAGAGCGGCAGACCGGAGCTGAACCCGGTGAAGACGCAGATCAGCATCTTGCGGGTCAGCAGCGCACTCAGCCAGGCTGGCATCAAGCCTTTCGACCCAGGCGATAGAAGGCCAGACTGCCGTTCAGATTCGGCTCGTCAGTCACCGGCTGTCCGGCATCGTCGAAAGCCAGCCGTTCGCGGATCTCGATGCCGAGTTTGTCGCATAGTGCGTCGAAGTCGGCAATTGTGAAGAAGCGCACGTTGGGTGTCTCGTACCATTCGAACGGCAGGTTCTCTGAAACGGGCATATGGCCTTGTGCAATCGCCTCCCGGTTGGCGCGATAGGCAAAGTTGGGAAAACTCACGACGGCTTCTTCAGCGACGCGCAGCATTTCGCCGAGAATTCGCTCGGTAGCGTGCATTGCCTGGAGCGCTTGGGAGATGATGGCGTGATTGAACGACCGGTTCTCGAAGCCGGAAAGGCCGCCTTCAATGTCGATCTGGATCACGTCGACGCCGTTGCGGATGCAGCCGAGCACGCTTTCGTGACTGATTTCGACGCCGTAACCGACGACGCCTTTGCTTTCGCGAAGATAGCGCAGCAACTTTCCGTCACCACAACCCAGGTCAAGTACGCGCTCTCCGGGCGGAATCCAGTTGGCGATGACGGCAAAATCGAAGCGCTCGCGCTCGATGGCCGTCAGCGGGTTTCCATTGCTCATACTGATATGTTCTCCAGGTAGGCGCGCAATACGGCGTGATAATAGGCGTCATCCAGCAGAAAGGAATCGTGCCCCGCGTCGCTATCGATTTCGGCGTAGGCAACGTGCCGCCTGTTGTGCAGAAGGGCAAAGACAATCTCGCGCGAACGCGCGGGAGAAAAACGCCAGTCCGTTGAGAAACTGGCGACAAAGAACTTGGCTTTGGCCCGCGCCAGCGCAGCGGCCAGGTCGCCATCGTAGGCGTAGGCGGGATCGAAGTAATCGAGGGCCTTGGTGGTGTTCAGATACGTGTTGGCGTCGAAGAAGCTGGCAAACTTGTCGCCTTGATAGCGCAGGTAGGACTCGACTTCAAAATCGACGTCAAAGCTGAACTTGTGCTCGCCATGGCGCAACTGACGGCCGAATTTTTCGCCCATCTGGCTATCCGAGAGATAGGTGATGTGGGCAACCATGCGCGCCAGCCGCAGGCCATGGACCGGCACGACGCCGTGTTCGGCGTAATGGCCGCCATGAAAGTCGGGATCGGAAAGAATAGCCTGACGAGCGACCTCGTTGAAAGCAATGTTTTGCGCCGACAGCTTGGGCGCGGAAGCAATCACCATGGCATGCCGTATGCGATCGGGGTACTGCAAGGCCCACTCGAGTGCCTGCATGCCGCCGAGGCTACCGCCGATGACTGCGGCCCAGGTATCTATGCCCAGATGGTCGGCCAGACGCGCGTGCGCCGCTACCCAGTCCTCGACCGTCACCATCGGAAAATCCGCCCCATAGCGTTTGCCGGTAATCGGGTTGACCGACAAGGGCCCTGTCGAACCGTAGCAGCCGCCGAGGTTGTTGACCCCGACGACAAAGAACTTGTCGGTATCGAGAGGCTTGCCGGGCCCAACCAGGTTATCCCACCAGCCAACGTTCGTGGGGTCGCTGGCGTCAACACCGGCAACATGATGACCGCCGGAAAGGGCGTGGCATACCAGCACGGCATTGGAACGAGCGGTATTCATCGTCCCGTAGGTTTCAAATACCAACTCGAAGCCTGGAAGCAGTGCACCGCTCTTGAGTGCAATCGGCTCATTGAAATGGGCCCGTTGCGGCGCAACGATCCCGACAGAATTTTGTTGTGACATCGTGAACTTATCGGAAGAAAAAACCCAGTCGGCCTGACAAAGCGGACTGGGCTGGTCCCGCTTTAGCCGTATTTATTAAGCGCCCGCAAGCTGATGATTCAAATCGGCGCTGGTTCGGAAACTTACCGGCAGTCCTTGGAA
>NZ_FLQY01000030.1 GCF_900089945.1 Candidatus Propionivibrio aalborgensis
CGACGCCGTAACCGACGACGCCTTTGCTTTCGCGAAGATAGCGCAGCAACTTTCCGTCACCACAACCCAGGTCAAGTACGCGCTCTCCGGGCGGAATCCAGTTGGCGATGACGGCAAAATCGAAGCGCTCGCGCTCGATGGCCGTCAGCGGGTTTCCATTGCTCATACTGATATGTTCTCCAGGTAGGCGCGCAATACGGCGTGATAATAGGCGTCATCCAGCAGAAAGGAATCGTGCCCCGCGTCGCTATCGATTTCGGCGTAGGCAACATGCCGTCTGTTATGCAGAAGGGCAAAAACAATTTCACGCGAACGCGCGGGAGAAAAACGCCAGTCTGTTGAGAAACTGGCGACAAAGAACTTGGCTTTGGCCCGCGCCAGGGCCGCGGCTAGGTCGCCATCGTAGGCGTAGGCGGGATCGAAGTAGTCGAGGGCCTTGGTGGTGTTCAGATACGTGTTGGCGTCGAAGAAGCTGGCAAACTTGTCGCCTTGATAGCGCAGGTAGGACTCGACTTCAAAATCGACGTCAAAGCTGAACTTGTGCTCGCCATGGCGCAACTGACGGCCGAATTTTTCGCCCATCTGGCTATCCGAGAGATAGGTGATGTGGGCAACCATGCGCGCCAGCCGCAGGCCATGGACCGGCACGACGCCGTGTTCGGCGTAATGGCCGCCATGAAAGTCGGGATCGGAAAGAATAGCCTGACGAGCGACCTCGTTGAAAGCAATGTTTTGCGCCGACAGCTTGGGCGCGGAAGCAATCACCATGGCATGCCGTATGCGATCGGGGTACTGCAAGGCCCACTCGAGTGCCTGCATGCCGCCGAGGCTACCGCCGATGACTGCGGCCCAGGTATCTATGCCCAGATGGTCGGCCAGACGCGCGTGCGCCGCTACCCAGTCCTCGACCGTCACCATCGGAAAATCCGCCCCATAGCGTTTGCCGGTAATCGGGTTGACCGACAAGGGCCCTGTCGAACCGTAGCAGCCGCCGAGGTTGTTGACCCCGACGACAAAGAACTTGTCGGTATCGAGAGGCTTGCCGGGCCCAACCAGGTTATCCCACCAGCCAACGTTCGTGGGGTCGCTGGCGTCAACACCGGCAACATGATGACCGCCGGAAAGGGCGTGGCATACCAGCACGGCATTGGAACGAGCGGTATTCATCGTCCCGTAGGTTTCAAATACCAACTCGAAGCCTGGAAGCAGTGCACCGCTCTTGAGTGCAATCGGCTCATTGAAATGGGCCCGTTGCGGCGCAACGATCCCGACAGAATTTTGTTGTGACATCGTGAACTTATCGGAAGAAAAAACCCAGTCGGCCTGACAAAGCGGACTGGGCTGGTCCCGCTTTAGCCGTATTTATTAAGCGCCCGCAAGCTGATGATTCAAATCGGCGCTGGTTCGGAAACTTACCGGCAGTCCTTGGAAAAGTCAAATTCGTCGGGGTGCCCCCGACCAGGCAATAGCGAACGGCAAACAGCAAACAGTTTTACGTAGCTTGGGTGTCCGCCATCAGCTATTGAGTCGATCAAGTTGTTCCCGAATTTTCGGGGATTCCTCCAGGCGCAGAATGCGGCGTGTGATCGGTATCAGTTCGGATATGTCGCTCTGCTTGACTTTCTGCTTGACTGCCGGAATTTGCGACGGATGCATCGAAAATTCGCGCAGGCCCATGCCCAGCAGTAAGCGGGTCAGGTTGGGGTCGCCAGCCATTTCGCCGCACATCGATACCGGTATGTTGACTTTCTCTGCGGTACTGATGACGTGCGCCAATAGCATGAGAACGGCGGGGTGCAGCGGCTCATACAGGTTCGAAACCTGCTCATCGCTGCGGTCAATGGCCAGGGTGTACTGGATCAAGTCATTGGTTCCGATCGAAAGGAAATGCATGCGGCGCAGGAAGATTCCGACCGCCAGTGCCGCTGCTGGTACCTCGATCATTCCACCGATCTCGATGTTCTCGTCGAAAGCTATTCTTCCTCCGCGCAGGCTGGATTTTGCCTGTTCCAGCGCAGCCAGCGTCTGGTCGATCTGATGCGCGTGCGACATCATCGGGATCAGAATTTTTACTTTGCCCAGCTTGGAGACGCGCAGAATGGCGCGCAACTGCGCCTGGAACGATGCGGGTTCGGCCAGCGAGAGGCGAATTGAGCGCAGGCCAAGCGCCGGGTTGTCGCGCCTCCGGCCCCCGATTATGTCGTCCGAATGCAGGTTCTTGTCGTTGCCAAGGTCAAAGGTACGGATCGTTATCGGTCTTCCTTGCATCGCTTTGACTGCCGTACGGTAGGCCTCGAACTGCTCATCCTCGGATGGCATGTCGCCACGTCCGAGAAAAATGAACTCGGTACGGAACAGACCGACCCCTTCGGCGCCGCTGTCGAGCGCTGCTGCGACATCGCTCGGTTCCTCGATGTTGGCGAGCAGATCGATCTTGACGCGATCGAGGGTCGTTGCCCGCGTGCTCTTGAGCAGTTTGAGTTTTGAGCGATCGATCTCGATCTGACTCTTCTTTAGCTCGTATTCTTCCAGAATGCGTGGATCAGGGTCGACAATGATTACGCCGCGTGTACCGTCGACAATGATTGTTTCCTTGTCGCGAATCAGCTGGCGGGCGTTGTGCAGACCAAGCACCGCCGGGACGCCCATACCGCGTGCCAGGATGGCAGTGTGCGAAGTGATGCCGCCAACGTCGGTAACAAAGGAAGCGAATTGCTGATCCTTGAACGCCATGACGTCGGAAGGAGAAAGGTCGTGGGCGACGACAATCAGGTTTTCTCCCCGGACCCCCTTGGGTACCTTGACAGCAGAATGACTTGGCCGCCCGATCAGCACTCTGACGACCCGTTCGACGACCTGGCGCACGTCGTAGCTGCGTTCGCGCAGGTAGGCGTCGCCAATCTTTTCGAATTGGGCGACCAGAAACTCCATCTGTTGCACGATTGCCCATTCGGCGTTGCAACGACGTTCACGGATGATCTGCTTCGGCACTTCGGACAATTCCGGGTCGGCAAGAATCATCATATGCAGGTCGATGAAGGCGCCAATGTCGGTTGGAGATTTCCCCATCTCGCTCTTCATTGTCGCGAACTCGCTTCGTACCTGCTCCAGTACGGTTTCAAAACGCGCGACTTCTTTTTCGACCATGCGTGGCGAGATGACCAGGTGCGACACCTCAAGCGTGGCTTGCGAGATCAGGTGCGCCTGACCAATTGCGATGCCGCTCGATGCGGCGAGACCGTGCAAAGTGAAACTCATGGTTTGATCACTCTCCCTCGCCAAATTTGTCTCCGATCAGTTTAAGGAGGGACTCGAGTGCGGGTTGTTCATCGTTGCCGATGGTCTCGACAACGACGGTTGAACCTTTGCCTGCTGCCAGCATCATCACACCCATAATGCTTTTGGCGTTAATTCGGCGACTCCCCTTCTCCAGCCAGACTTCGGAATGAAAACTGCCGGCCAGCTGGGTCAGCTTGGCCGAGGCACGGGCATGCAAGCCCAGTTTGTTGGAAATTTCGATTTCAGCTCGTGCCATCAATTTTCCTGTCGATAATCCGCTAGTGCTGGCGCATGTTGATGACGCCATCGTGACCACCACTCACCGCCTTTTGCAGGAGGATGCTCATCCCGCGATCCCGATAAGTCAGAGCGCGCAACAGCATTGGCAGATTGACGCCGGCAATGCCTTCGACCCGACCCGGCGACAGCAACTTCAGGCCGAGATTAGCCGGCGTTGCGCCAAAGACGTCGGTCAGGATCAACACGCCTTCGCCTTGATCGACTTCCTTCAACAGCAGTTCGGCCATCGGCAGAACATCGAGCAAGTCGTCTTGCGCAGCAACGCCGAGTTGGCCAATCAGTGGCGGCCGTTTGTTTAGAACGTGGCAGACATTCTGAATCAGGCTTTCGCCAAACGTGCCGTGCGTAATCAGAAGAATGCCTATCATCGTGCGTTCCGGTGGAAATCAGCCGACATTCTAAGGGATTCCACGTATTCCGTGAGGCCTGGAACCGTCAAGCGAAAAAATATCGAGCCGTTTCGGTTCAGTCCCGACAAATTCAAGGCGACGATGCAGTGCTGAGCTGACCTGGATGCGGCCCTCGGCATCAACCCGCAATACCTGATCGATTGCCAGCTTCCTTGCCAATTCGGGCCAGTCGGCTCCAGCGATGAAAAGCGGCTTGGACGCCGCATCGGAGAGCGTGCCGGCGGCAGGGCGTGGCGTGATGAGCACGGTCAGCGCCTGGGTCTGCATGGCCGGCCCGCCGCTACGCGGGTCAAGCAGGTGGCAGTAGCGTTTGCCATCCAGCTCAAAGTAGCGCTGATAGTCACCGGAAGTGCCAATCGCCTCGCCGTCGTTGAGTTCGACCGTGGCCAACGGTCCCGGCTGACGAGGATGCTGGATGCCGACGCGCCAGCGCTCGCCGTTTTTCGTGCCGAGTGCCATTACGTTGCCGCCGATGTTGATCAGTGCGTTGTTTACACCTCGCTCGTGCAGGATGGCCGTTGCACGGTCCAACGCAACGCCTTTGAGATAGCCACCGAAGTCGATGGCGACGGCACGATTGCGGCTGCTTACAGACGTACGTTCAATACGCAGATCGGCCATGCCAGGATGCGCCGCGCGCCATGCAGCGAGTTTTACCGGATCGGGAAGGGTGGCTTTGAACTCATCGGACTGGAAACCCCACAGCTCGATCAGGTTACCGATGCCAGGGTCGAATAGGTGATCGCCGGCTGCGGCAATGCGCTGTGCATCGACCAGAAACCCGGCCATTTCGGGAGTCACTTCCAGCGCCTTGCCGGCAGCAATGGCGTCGTTCAAAGCGCTCAGTTCGGACGGCTGCCAGGCGTGGTACGTACGGTGCAAGCGGTCGAATTCGCGCAGCACGGCGGCCGCTGCCGGGCGCGCTTGCGCATCGTCTAGCCCGGCGATTAGAACTTCGACACGTGTTCCGAATACGAAGGACTCTTGATGGTGCAGTTGCGCCTTGGTACAGGCTGCCAGAGACAGGAGCAGGGCCAGCAGAACGGCTAAACGGGCACAATGCATTCATGCTCCAGCGCGGCGATGAACATCTGTGCGGCATCAAAACCGGTTTGCTGGAAAATCTCAACCATGCAGGTCGGGCTGGTAACATTGATTTCCGTCAGCCAGTCCCCGATCACGTCGATTCCGACGAGCAGCAGGCCGCGCTCGGCAAGTACCGGTGCCAGTGCGCCGGCAATTTCACGGTCGCGGGCTGTCAGCTCGCGCGCCACGCCACTGCCACCGGCGGCCAGATTGCCGCGCGTCTCGCCGGCCTTCGGAATGCGCGCCAGACAATAGGGCACCAGTTCGCCGCCGACGAGTAGAATGCGCTTGTCGCCATCGGTGATCTCGGGGATATAGCGCTGCGCCATGATCGTTCGCGTGCCATCATGCGATAGCGGATCCTCGACCAATGTCTCGACGATGACGTTGCGGTTCGGATCATCATTGCGGACGCGAAAGATCTGGCTCCCGCCCATGCCATCTAGCGGCTTCAGAATGACATCGTGCTGTGTGTCAATGAAGCTGTGAATCAGAGCCGGTTCCCGCGATACCAGAGTGGGCACGGCAAATTGTGCGAACTCCGCCACGGAAAGCTTCTCGGAATGGTCGCGCAGCGCCTGCGGTCGGTTGAAGATGCGTGCCCCTTCGATTTCGGCGCGCGAAAGCAGCCAGGTGGTCGTGACATATTCGATGTCAAAGGGGGGATCCTTGCGCATGACCACGGCGGCGAAATCACGCAGTGGCACGACGTGGCGGTCCATTACCACGAACCACTCCGTATCGTCTTCCAGCATGACGAGGTGTGACGCGTCGGCGCACACGCCATGCTGCGACGACCAATGAATGGCGGACTGCTGGATCACCCACACGGCATGGCCGGCTGCCTGCGCCGCGCGCATCATGGCGACGCTTGTATCCTTGTAGGCCTTCAGCGAATCAAGCGGGTCGATAATGAAAGCGAAACGCATGAATATTCCTCCTGGGCGGGGGCTGGGTAGATTGGAAGCACAGCTACAACGACACCGCCATGTCTTCCACTGCCGCCGGTGTCGTACGTTCCAGCTCAAGCGACGCGGCAAGCTGCGCCAGTCGCGCCACCACGCCGTAGGCGTAAAAGCGGTTGGGCGGTGCATCCGGGTTCTGGCACTGGTCGGGCAGCGAACAACTGGTTTCAAAGGCCTGCGGTTCGAAACGCATGCCTGGCGCATTAAGGTTTTCATCCTTCTCGCGGCCCGAGTGAACGCGGTAGAAGCCACCAACAACATAGCGGTCGATCATATATACAACCGGTTCGGCGACGCCTTCCTGGTCTTCCTTGCCAACCCGTTCGTGGGTATGCACGCCCTCCTGGATGATCACCTGCGAGACGTTCACCCCCTCCTTGATGACCGACATCTTGTTGCGCTGCTTGCGGTTCAGTCCGGTAATTTCGGAGGCATCCTTGACCGTCATGATACCCATGCCATAGGTGCCGGCATCGGCCTTGACCACCACATACGGTGTTTCTTCGATGCCATATTCCTTGTATTTCTTGCGGATCAGGCCGAGTACCGCGTCAACGCTGGACGACAGGCATTCCTCGCCTTGACGTTCATAAAAATTGACGCTGCTGCAGACTGCGAAGTATGGATTGATCTGCCAGGGGTCGATTCCCACCAACTGGGCAAACTCTCCAGCCACTTCGTCGTAGGCAGCAAAATGCGTCGATTTGCGGCGTACGGCCCAGCCGGCATGCAAGGGCGGCAACACGAACTGTTCTTCAAGACTCTGAAGTACTGCAGGAATTCCGGCCGACAAATCGTTGTTGAGCAGGATGACGCAGGGATCGAAGCCCTCAAGGCCCAGGCGATATTGGCTACGCACCAGCGGTTCGAGCAACAGCGTGGTGCCGTTGGGCAGCTCGATCGGCGTCGGCTTGACGATTTCCGGCAGCAGGGATCCGATACGAACGTTCAGACCCGTCAGGCGCAGAATGGCCACCAACTGAGCCACATTCTGAAGATAGAAAAGGTTGCGCGTGTGGTTTTCGGGAATCAACAGCAGGCTCTTCGCACTCGGACAGATTTTGTCGATGGCCGTCATCGCGGCCTGCACGCAGAGCGGCAGAAAGGCCGAATTCAGGTTATTGAAACCGCCGGGAAACAGATTCATATCGACTGGCGCAAGTTTGAAACCGGAGTTGCGCAGATCGACCGATCCATAGAACGGCGGCGTATGCTCCTGCCACATGCCGCGCAGCCAGCGTTCGATATCGGGAGTGGCGTCGAGGAAGTTCGCCTCCAGTGCCAGAAGAGGGCCGGTGAGAGCGGTTGTTAGATGAGGAACCATGGCTTATCTCCGGTCATGCCTGTAAGCAAGATCAATATGCTTCATATTAGCTTTTTGAGTTTGTCCCACCATGTTACACCGCCCGGCGGCAGGAACGAGCGGAAGGAGGCGGGTAGCGGAGACTGCTCAAGGCTACGCTGGGTAAAGAGGAAGCGCCCGTCGCAAACAAAGCCAAGATCGCTCCAGTCAACGCTGTTCAGCGCCTCCGCCAGCAACCGAACGTCAAGCGTCTTGTCGTGCGGAAAAACGGCCAGAACCGAGCCGTCGTAGTTCAAGCAGTCATGGGCAAAGAAGGGTCGTGACCGGCGCGTCTTGCCATTGACGTAAACGCGGGCTTGTTCCGACTGGTAGTAGCTGCGCCCCCACTGCCACCAGTTGAATTCATCGAAGTGGCGGATTCGACGTGCAATCAGGCGTTCCTTGTGCGGCAACAGTGCGTCCACCGGCCGGTCGCCTGGCTCGCACCAGATCATCCGGCGTGTCAAACCGTCGGCCACCGTTGATGAACAGACGAAGTCGCGATTGCCGAGTTCATTGCTGGTGTAGAGATCGTCGGCGCCGGATACTGCACCGACTTTCACAAACGCAATATCGGACAGACGCAACGGATAGTCGTGTTGCGCAAACAACAGGTGACCGCCACTTTCGACGAAACGCCGCTCGCTCCATTGCAAGCGCGCCAGCCCCGCCGCGCCATCGGCCAAGCCAAGGGTGGCATAGCGGGTGAGTCGCGAGCGATTGCCTTGTTCAAAGCGCCAGATCGCACAGTTCGGCGTCGCCTTGTCGAACAGCCGTGAGTCGCCCAGATCGATGAAATCGGTGATCGTTCCCTCGGCAAAAAGAACGCGGTTCAGGGGCACGGCCGAAGTTGCCTTCAGCAGGTCGCGTGGTGTGATGAAGATCAACTCGCCGCCCGGTTCCAGATGGCGCAGGCACTTCTCGATGAAGAACAGATAGAGGTTGGCGCGTTTGTCGAGGACGCTTTTCCCGGCCAGTCGTCGTGTTCCCGGCGAGATGTCCTGGTAACGCACGTACGGCGGATTGCCGATGATCGTGGCAAAAAGCTCGTCGTCCGCCAGCTCGAAGAAATTCATCACCTCAGTGCCTGGCGGTGCGTGACGGGGGTCGACCTCGATCCCCAGTGCGCCGGGGAAACGCCGGAAAAAGGCGCCGTCACCACAGGCCGGTTCCAGCACCCTGCCGCTATTGCGCACCAGTTGGCACATGCAGTCGACAATCGCCGGCGGCGTGAAAATCTGGCCGAGGGTGGCAACCTCGTATTCCGAAGCTGAAGGGGCGGCAACAGTTGAAGGCATATGGCGGCGTGCGCATGGTCGCAATAAAACCGAGTATACGCTTGAACGGTGAAACTAGAATTCCGATGAGTTCCTCTCGTCATCACGTGCTCTTCGACACTCCCTTGGCCGGCTTCGGCTTTCGCTGAAATGTCAAAAGGAGTAGAGTGGCATGCTAATTTTTGTCACGGTTATCGGGAGATCAGCGATGCGAATTCTTGTATTGGGAGCGGGTGGAATCGGCGGATATTTTGGCGCAAGAATTCATGCTGCTGGAGGCGATGTCACATTTCTGGTTCGTCCCGCCAGGGCCGCCCAAATGAGAGAAAACGGGCTGAAAGTGACCAGCCCCTCGGGCGACTTGCAGATCACCCCCAAGGTTCTGACCGGTGACGAGCTGAATACTCAGTTTGACGTGATCATGCTCTCCTGCAAGTCCTATGATCTCGAATCGGCAATTGAAGCTATTGCGCCGGCCGTTGGCGAAGACAGTGTCATCCTGCCGTTGTTGAACGGCGTTCTGCACATCGACACCCTGGTCGCCCGCTTCGGTTCGGAGCGCGTGCTTGGCGGCGTGGCGTTCATCTCGGTGATGCTGGCACCGAACGGCGAAATCAAGCACCTTTACAAGTTGCACCGGTTGTTTGCCGGCTCGCGCACACCGCAACCCCCGAAATGGTTGCAGCCGCTGGCGCAGCTTCTCGCATCGTCAGGGATCGAATTCAACCTTTCCGACAACATCGATCAGGCCATGTGGGACAAGATCGTTTTCCTGTCCACGCTGGCGGGTTCGACCTGTACCTTCCGCGCCAGCATCGGCGACATACTGAGCACCGTGGCAGGTGGAACCTTCATCACCAGTATGCTTGCCGAATGTGCCCGAATTGCGGCAGTCAGCGGTTACCCTGTGTCCGAATCGCAACTGGCCGCCTATCGCAAACAATTGACCGAACACGGATCGAGCTTGATGGCTTCGATGTTGCGCGATATGGAACGCGGTGGGCCGACCGAAGCCGATCATATTCTCGGCGACATGGTCGTGCGCGCCCAGGCCAACGCGGTTGATGCGCCCATGCTCCGGCTCGCCTATTCACATCTGCAGGCCTACGATTTCCGGCGCAAAGCCGCATCAAAGTGATGCGCGATTTCCCGTGCATCGGTGACTGACACTCAAGCAGCAAAGCGATGTACAGGATCACTCAATATCAGGTCGACGCCTTCGCGACCCGGCCATTTGTCGGGAACCCGGCAGCGATCTGCCCGCTGGCGAGCTGGCCGGACGACGGCCTGTTGCAGGCTATCGCAGAAGAAAACAACCTGTCGGAAACCGCCTTTTTCGTGCCGTCCGCCAAAGGCTTTCGGCTGCGCTGGTTTACGCCGGTCGCGGAGGTCGATCTGTGCGGCCACGCCACCCTCGCGGCAGCGCATGTTCTGTTCGATGTGCTGGGCTACCCGAATCCGTCGATCACCTTCGAGACGCGCAGTGGCGAACTGATCGTCGGACGCAAGAGCAATCTGCTGATCATGGACTTTCCCGCGCGGCCTCCCGCAGCTTGCCTTGCGCCGGACGAGCTGGCCGAAGCCCTGGGGAAGCAACCCGCTGAAGTCCTGTCCGCTGACGACTACCTCGCTGTGTTCGACAACGAGGAAGCCGTTCGCGCCATCGACCCCGACTACGGACTGCTCGGCCGGCTCGATCTGCGCGGAGTGATCGTGACCGCGCCCGGCAGCGACGTCGACTTTGTCAGCCGCTTCTTTGCGCCCAAATTCGGCATTTCCGAAGACCCGGTCACCGGCTCGGCGCATTGCACGCTGGCGCCTTACTGGAGCGATCGACTTGGCAAGGACGTCCTTGCCGCCCGGCAAGTCTCCAGGCGGGGCGGCGATATCCTGTGCGAGGTGAAAGGTAGCCGGGTGCTGCTTTCCGGTTCTGCCGTCACCATCATGGTGGCGACGATCACCTTGCCCGAATAGGGTAATCCGCGCTGCACGAGTTGTGGGCAGCAATATCATTCGGGCAGCCGTGGCTTGCCTGAACTGGCATCTGCTAGACTGTGCAAAGAATAGATGGGGTGGCACCGGCTTCTCGGCTGACACTCCTGACGAGTCGAGCGCGCGCCGCAGGATTGTTGCCCCATCTTGTGGGGGTGCCCGATGCGTATCTCAACCTGATCCCCGAATGAATTCCGCCGCCCTTCTTTTGACCATCCTCTTCGCCGGGCTCGCCAGCCAGTGGTTCGCCTGGCGAGTCCGGCTGCCGGCGATAGTCGTGCTGATTGCCGCCGGCCTGGCTTTCGGGCCGGTTACCGGACTGATCAAGCTCGACCTGCCGCCCCATGATCTGTCCGAACTGATCGGGCTGGGTGTCGCCATCATCCTTTTCGAAGGCGGCATGGACCTGAAGCTCGAGGACTTGCGCCGGGCCGGCAAGGGTATCGGCCGCCTGACCCTGCTTGGCCCACCCCTCGCCTGGCTACTCGGCAGTTTCGCGGCGCATCATATCGCCGGCCTGAGCTGGCCGGTTTCCTGGGTCCTTGGTGCCATTCTGGTGGTCACCGGGCCAACCGTGATCATGCCGCTACTCCGCCAGGTCAGTCTCAACAAGGAATCCGCCTCGCTGCTCAAATGGGAAGGCATCGTCAACGACCCGATCGGCGTCCTGCTGGCCGTTCTCGCCTTCCAGTATTTCACAATTGCCGGCAGCGGCATGGCGGAAACGGCGGCCGGTGTCGGTCTGGCCCTGGCGGTGATGATCGTGCTCGGCGGTGGCGGCGGCTGGCTGACGGGCTGGGTTTACCAGCGCGGGCTGGTTCCCGAACACCTCAAGGCGCCGCTGCTGCTGGTGTTGGTCCTGTTCGTCTATTCGGCCAGCAACATGGTCCAGCACGAAGCCGGTCTGCTCAGCGTCACGGCCATGGGTCTGATCCTCGGCAACATGAAGCTGGTCGACAGAGAAGATCTGATGCGCTTCAAGGAGAACCTGACGGTCATCCTGCTCTCCGTGCTGTTCATCGTCATCCCGTCGCAGCTCGACCGGCAACTGGCCTACCTGATAGATTTCCGGATGATCTTGTTTGTCCTCGCCGTGCTGCTCGTTGTCCGACCCCTGACTATCATGCTGGCCACCATCGGCGCCCCGATGCGCATGGCCGACCGCAAGCTTTTGTCATGGATCGCGCCACGCGGCATTGTCGCAGCGGCAACGGCCGGTATATTTGGCCCCGCCCTGGTCGCAGCGGGCTATCCAGACGGCGAAAAGCTGCTGCTGATCGTCTTTCTGGTCATCATCACCACCGTTCTCGCCCACGGCCTGACCATTGGCCGGCTTTCACGTCACCTCGGCCTGGCGGCCAAGCACGCCAACGGGCTGCTGATTGTCGGCGCCTCGCCGTGGACCAATGCGCTCGCCAAGGCGCTGAAAGATCAGGATGTTGAAGTCCTGTTGGTGGACGGCGCCTATCACCGGCTAAAGCCGGCACGCATGGAGGGCATCGATATCTACTACGGCGAGATTCTCTCCGAACATGCCGAGCACACGCTGGAAACACTGCATCTGAACCATCTGCTGGCCGCCACTGACAATGATTTCTACAACGCCCTGGTTTGCAAGGCGATGGGCCGGAGTTTCGGACATCACCGCACTTTTCAACTGGCCACGCACCAGGAGTCCAGCCACGAACCGAAACGCCTGACCCTGCAGCGTCGCGGCCACATCGCCTTCAATGCCGACGCCGATTTCGAGAAGCTGACCCAGCTATTGAAGGATGGCTGGAAGATACAAACGAGTGTCTTGAGCAAGGCCTACACCTTCGCCAAGCTTAAGCAGCGTTTCGGCAAACCCGGTGCAGACTGGCTGATCGTTGCCGCCGTCACGCCGGACGGCAATTTTCGCCTTTACTCCAGTGAACAGACTTTCACGGCGGAACCAGGCTGGAACGTCTTCTATTTCGCTCCGGAGGACAAACGCGAAGGCAAAGCGTTGGCCAGGGACTCTGTCAAAGTGCCAGCCACGGAAGCCGCGCTTCACAGACCGTAACCCGAAGCGTATCTGACACATCTCGTGCAAATCCATTTAGGGCTCTGCACGAGAAGGGCCTAGAAGGAGAACGACGGTGCTGCTACACGGTTTCATAAAAATGCAGCAATCTCCTTGTCTGGGGATCTCGGCTGCGAAGTCACCCTTCATCTACAATCAGCTTTTCCCGAATGATCTCCGCGACGCACCTGCTTGAAGGTAGCAATGTGTGGACGACTGGAACCTGGCATTGATCGGTTATCCATTGCGCACTGGCTTCAGAAACGGCCACGACGCCATCGTTGGGTTCCTCACCAAAAAGACTGCGTGTAGCTGCAATCCCTCGTATGCCAACAATACTTGTTGTGGCTTCATTTAGTGCTCCGACCTCGTTCATGCGCTCGGGAGAGGCCAGCATCTGACCGCAGTCGCCGGCAAGTGCGCGATAGAGAATATTGTTTTTCAGTCGTTGCGCCAATCGAGATGGATGAACAGGTGATCCAAGAAGGAAGATATGGTGGGGGCGAATCGCGGTCGCAGGTAGCGAGTTGAGTGCGGCGCGCAACAAGACGCCGCCAAGTGAGTGTCCGACGACGATGTAGTGGCCCGTAGCCGCCACGGCGACAATCCGCTCTACAAGGCGTGACTGAATCGAATGGAAGCTCTCCATGGAGGTCATGTAGCCGAAAGAGGTCGCCTTCAGCCCCCCTCGGCGAAGATGGTGCAACATCGGCCAGCCCGACATCGGGGAGCGCCCCATGCCATGAACAAACAATACGACCATATCGACCATACGCACTATTCTCCGGTCCACGCCGCCGTTCGAAATTTTGATACAAGGTGATGTTGTTCAGACGGAGTGGCTATTTGTGACGAATTGTCTGCTCGCGTGGCAAGCGTGGTGATCGTCTGATGACCTTCACATTCTCAATGCTTTTGCTTCTCCAGGTCGGAGGCAACGATCTCGCCGACATCGGCATCGATGAGGGGCCAGAATGGGTTGCTGCGCAGCCGATTCAGGGCGCCGAGCGAAATGGCAATCGCGCCGTCTTCGCCGCGTAGCAGCCATGATCCGATGCTGGGGATGCCATCGCGACCACTCCCCGGCATGAAACCGTAGACGGGGTCGCCAGGCGGAAATGGCAGCGCCACGTGTCCGACTGAGACGATGTGGTCTGGCCAGTTCAGTGCGGTTTCGATGCTGCTTGTCTCGCCTTCAGGATTCAGTCGATTGATGCTTACCTGCCGGCTTTCAGGGTTGACGTTTGCCACGACATCCAGTGTGTAGCCGCGTGCGCCCTGTGACAGGGCGTCGATCAATGCTTTGGATTCCGGCCGTTGCACGCTGCTCAAGCCCTGATGGCGGTTGACGTCAAACAGCACAAGTCGGTGTTGTGGCCCGTCGAGGTGGGGATACAGGATATCCGTGGCGCCGTCGGCCCCGACCGTTGAATCGACCACCGATTGCCAGGTGATCACGGGCGGCATGCGCGCTATCAGTCCTGAATCGCTGGCATCCGCCAGCGCTCGCTGCAACGCTTTCGTGGCGCGGTTGATCTGACGCGTGGCGTTGACCGGAAACGAATTGAACTTGTAGGGATCGTACTCGGCGACGATCGCCTGCCAGTGGACTTTATCCAGCGCCGGGATCGGCACGACGCCCAGAAGGTCGAGAATGTTGGCCAGCGCGGCGACTTTGGTCAGTTTGATTGCGGGCGATACGAGCAGTACCCGGTCGGGTTTTCGGAGGGGTTCGTCGCCCAGTGAGTCCAGTGTGTACTGCAAGGCAAGCGTTCCACCAGACGAGTAGCCGCCAATGTAAAACAGTTGACTGGCTGGAGTGCGACTGGCGACATGACGGGCGGCGATTCTGACGGCGGCAGTCCAGTCACGCAAACGCATCTCGGTCATCATCGACGGTAAAGTGCCATGGCCCGGCAAGCGCAATACGGTGACCTCGAAAGCGCGCGCGTGCAGCGCTTCAGCCAGCGCTTTCATAGAATACGGCGAGTCGGTCAAGCCATGGATCAGCAGCGCATGGCCCACGGGTTTGGGATGAGACAGCGTAAACGAGCGATTGAACGGAGCGCCATTGGCCAGACGGTGAAACGGGCTGGCCGGATTGAAGCGGCTATGGATGTAGGCATCGTTCTTGGTATCCCATTCCGCTGTCTTGTGGCGCAGATCATCGAACAGCTTGTCTTCTCGACGCAGGTATTCCTCAAAGTCGATTGTGCCGTGTTTGGTCGCACTGAATTCTTCGTGAAGATGCTCGGTGTGCCATGGCTGTAGCGGCGGCAATTCATTGACCGCGTAGAGTGTGAAGCCGACGATGATTGCCAGACAGAGAAGCAGCAGCATGGTGGTCAGGCGAATGGCCAGCCTCCACGTTCGTTTTGCCGCAATAGCACTCAGACCCAGCAGACGGGATTTCATACGGCGTCCAGACAATCCGAGCCGCCTGGGTAGACGACGCTTGAGGGGTGGAGAGGCCGCTGGACAATCATTGGATTCCCGGGCTACCGCGCTGATCGTGCCGCGGCCCGACAGATCGCGTCGGCGAAGGTCTCCGTCAACGCCACCGGGAAATCATGCCCCATTCCCTCAACAACACGCAGCTGCGCATCCGGAACGTTGTTGGCGACATCCTCGCCGCACGCCAGCTTGATCAGCGGATCGTTTTTGCCGTGGAGAACGACGGTGGGGCAGGTGATGCGTCTGAGCAGCGGCCGGCGATCACCGTTGGCTATGAAGGCGCCGAGTTGTCGAGCCACGCCCTGAGGATAGAAGCTGCGGTCGTATTCCTTGCCGAACATAGTCTGCAAGTCTTCCGGCGCAGTCGGATGGCCCGGGCTGGCAACTGCCATGAAACGGGCGATGGCGTCATTGACAATGGTCTTGCGGTCAAGCGCCACGGGTAGCGGGGCGAAGAGTGACAGGGCGGCTGCTGGCGCAGGGGGCGGCAGCAGCGGGTTGCCGCTCGACGACATGATGCTGGTCAGCGACAGCGTGCGTTCCGGGAAGCGGGCGGCAATGATCTGGGCGATCGCCCCCCCCATCGAGGCGCCGACCAGGTGCGCCGTGTCAATGTCCAGCGCATCGAGCAGACCGATGCAGTCGGCGGCCATCGTATCTAGCGTGTAGGGCAGAGCAAACAGCGAACCCCCGCGCAAAGCGGCGCCGATGTCGGGCAGCCCCTGGCCATCGCAGAGCGTCGACAGACCGCAGTCGCGGTTGTCGAAGCGGATGACGCGAAAACCACGCTGTACCAGAAGATCGCAGAGTTCGATGTTCCAGCGCGTCATCTGTGCGCCCAGCCCCATGATCAAGAGAATGGCGGGGGCGCTGGCCGAGCCGAATGATTCGTAGTGAAGTTCTATCGCGTTGGCTGCAATGCGTGGCATGGGAGGCAGACGGGTCGGACGTTCATCGGCGGAGAGATTTTGGCGTGACTGACCCGCCGTGGCAGGGTGGCAGGGCGCTGCGCTTCAAAGCCATCCGGCGCGTTTGAAACGACTGTACAAAAAGGCGCAGGTAGAACTGATGCACAGGAGAGCCACGGGATAACCATACTCCCATTGCAGTTCGGGCATGAACTTGAAATTCATTCCCCAGATGCCGGCAAAGGCCGTGGCGACGGCGAATATTCCGGCCCACGCCGCCAGCTTCTTGTTTACTTCGCTTTCCTCGATGGCCACCATCGACAGATTGACCATGATGGCTGTGCTCACGGTGTCGCGGATGGTATCGAGCGAGGCATTGATCTTGGTCAGGTGGTCATAGACGTCCCGGAAATAGTCGCGGGTGTTGGCGCATACCACCGGCCCTCGGCCACTGAAAAGTTTTCCGGTCGCATCCATAAGGGGAGCCACTGCATGCTTGAGGAAAGTGATCTTGCGCTTCAGTTCGTACAGCTGCTCAATACTGGTACGAGCCGCACTCTTGGCAAAAATCTTTTCCTCGATATCTTCGAGCTCCGATTCCAGTCCGTCCATGATCGGGAAATAGCGGTCAACCACCGCATCCATCAGGGCATAGAAGACGAATCCAGCGCCATGCTCAAGCAAATGGGGTTCCCGCTCGCAGCGTTCGCGCACGCCCAGGAAATGCTGCTTGCTGCGATTTCTGACCGACAGCACGTAGTTACGGCCGACAAAGACGTTAACTTCGCTGCCGCTGAATTCGCCCTCGTTCAGCTCCAGCTGGTGCATCACAGCGAACACCGAGTCACCATATTCCTCGATCTTCGGTCGCTGGTGGCCATGGCGGGCGTCTTCGACCGCCAGTTCGTGCAAATCGAATTCCTCCTTCATCTGATCCAGCTCCTGCTCCGTTGCATCGCGCAGAGCCACCCAGACAAAACAGCCCGGCCGGGCCAGGTAGTCGCTGATTTCCTCGGCCTGCAGGTCGGCCAGGCGTGATCCGTTTTCGTAGGCGACGCAATTGATCAGCACGGCTTATCCCTCTTCTTATTGATAGACGCTTGCCAGGCTAGCGGTTTCCGACGCTCGGGTCGGCAGCGTCGAACGCTTGCCATTCGTCGTTGATCAGTCCCTCGATGGGCCGGAAGTTGGCCTTGTATGCCATCTTTCGACTGTCGCGGATCCAGTAGCCAAGGTACAGATAGGGCCAGTTGTTGGCAGCGCACTGGGCGATTTGCCAAAGGATATTGTAGGTGCCGAGGCCGGCGCCTTTGATTTCGGGGTCGTAGAAGGTGTAGACGGAGGAAAGGCCGTCGTTCAGCACGTCGACGATGCTGACCATGCGCAATACGTCGTTCTCGGTGAATTCGATCAGCCGGCTGTCGACGCGGCTCTGCAGCAGGAAACGCGAGTACTGCTCATGATTGTCCTGATCCATGCCGCCGCCAATATGCCGCGCGGCCTGGTAGCGCAAGTAGAGCCGGTAGTGCTCGTCGAAATACATGAGCGGGAGTTCACGGGCGCGCAGAGTAGCGTGCGTTTTGAGGCAGCGCCGCTGGCTGCGGTTGGGGGCGAAGCGCGCAATCGGCAGTCGTACTGGAACGCAGGCCTTGCATTTCTCGCAGTTGGGGCGGTAGGTAAAGACGCCGCTGCGACGAAATCCGCTGCGTACGAGGTCGCCGTAGACTTCGGTGGTGATCAGATGGGTTGGCGTGGCGACTTGCGAAATGGCCTGCTCGCCGGACAGGTAACTGCACGGGTAGGCGGCCGTGTTGTAAAACTGCAAGAGCGAGAAGGGAAGTTCGGAATCGTTGAGGCGAGACATCGGGGTTCTTCATCCGGTTGACATGGGAAAACTCTGCCACCAAATCAACGTCGCGTCTACCGCGATGGGCCTCGCTGGGCCTTGTCGGGCGGGATGATCCGATTGTCATGTTGCATGCCGCCAGTTTCCTGGTCCCAACCCTCGCTCGCACCGTCGATCGGCCAACGGCCACACGGCGGGGGGATGACGGTCAGCTCGTGTACCCGGGCCAGGAAGTCGTCGCGAGATATTTCGCGTGCGCCCAGCGAGGCAAGATGCGGCGTCGTCATCTGGCAATCGATCAGGCCGAATTCTTGTTTGCGGAGAAAGCGCGCAAGGTGCGCGAGTGCGATCTTCGAAGCGTCGGTTGCGTGCGAGAACATGGATTCTCCGTAGAACATCTTGCCGATGGCCAGCCCATACAGGCCGCCGACCAGTTTGTCATTTACCCGGACTGCGACGGAGTGGGCATAGCCACGCTCAAATAATGTGCAATAGGCCGCCTGCATCTCGGCGGTGATCCAGGTCCCCGCCTGGCCCTGGCGTCGTGTACGGGCGCAGGAGTCGATGACTGCCGGGAAATCACCGTCGAGCCTGATCCGGTAATCGTTCGCGCGCAGAGTGCGGCGCAGTGAGCGTGAAAACCGGAACTCGGAGGGAAAGAGAACCATGCGTGGGTCGGGACTCCACCAGAGGATGGGTTCGCCATCCGAGAACCAGGGGAAGATGCCCTGCCGGTAGGCTTGGACAATGCGTTGCGGAGAAAGGTCGCCGCCTGCGCAGAGCAGACCGTTCGGCTCTCTGAGAGCGAGTTCGAGTGGAGGGAAGGTGTTGGCGCTGTCGAGCCAGGGAATCATCGCTGGATCAATACGGGCTGGGCGATGGGGCGCGTCGTCAGGCTATCTGTCCGGAAGGCGACGACATGGTCGATGTCGAGGCGGATTCCGATGTGTTCGCCAATGGCATGATTGTGGTGCGAGGGTACGAGCGAAAGAATTCTTGCCCCGCTTGCCAGTCGGAGGGTGTACAGGAATTCGGCGCCACGGAAGGCGCTGTGCACGACTTCGGCCTGCAATTCACTGCGGTCGTCGTGAATAACGTCGTCCGGACGCAGCATCACTTCAACATGGCAACCCTTGCCGCAGGTATTGCAGCCCTGCATGCATTCAAGCGGCAGGCGCGATTCGAGCAGACCGAGTTCGACCTCGACACGATGGTTGTCGATGACCGTGCCAGGCAGGAATACACCCTGACCCACGAAGTCGGCGATAAAGCGGTTGCCTGGCCGGTGATAGAGGTTGTAGGGCGTGTCCCACTGCTGGATTCTGCCCTCATCCATGACGCCGATTTCGTCGGCCATGGCGAATGCTTCATGCTGATCGTGCGTAACGAGCACGGCGGTGATGCCTGCGTGCTTGAGAATACTGCGTACCTCAAGCGACAGGCGCTCGCGCAGGTCGACATCCAGATTGGAGAAGGGCTCGTCGAGCAGGATCAGTTGCGGGCGCGGGGCGAGGGCACGGGCTATCGCGACACGCTGCTGCTGTCCGCCGGAGAGTTCGTGCGGAAACTTTCTACCCAGGCCGTCAAGGCCAACGGTGGATAGCAATTCACCGACACGCGTCTGTCGCTGGTCCGCGCCGAGTGAGGTCAAACCGAACGCAATGTTGCCGGCGACCGTGAGGTGAGGGAAGAGGGCGTAATCCTGAAAAACCATGCCGATGCGTCTCCGCTCGGGCACTACACGGAAGTGGGGGCGGGTGACCGAAACTCCGTCAACCCGAATCTCACCTTCGGCGATGGGCTCGAATCCGGCGATGCAGCGCAGCAGGGTCGTTTTGCCACAGCCGGAAGGGCCAAGCAGGCAGGCGATGCTGCCGGTATCAACACGAAAGCTGACGCCATCGACGACGGTGTGCGATCCGTAGCGCTGAACGATGCGGTCAAGTTCGAGATGAGCCATCAGGAGAATTTGGAAACAGGTGCAGGTTGAAGCAGCGGAAAAAAGCGGAGAGGATCAGAGCTGCCCGAGGCGGTCAATTATAATTCGCTTTCTTTTTTGGTCGGCCATGAAACTCTCCCGTTTCAATTCGCTCCTCGTCGTTTCCGCATTGATTGCTGCCTTGATCGGTTTTCCGGTGGCCAGCGTTCTTGCCAACATATTCAGTGGCGGGACCAGTCCGACTTGGCTTCATCTGGCCTCAACGGTCTTATCGGAGTATGTCGGCAACACGCTCTTGCTGTGTCTGGGCGTGGGATTCGGTGTCGTCATCGTCGGCGTCGCCACGGCCTGGCTGACCGCGATGCACGATTTCCCCGGACGGCGCATATTCGAATGGGCGCTGGTCTTGCCGCTTGCGATTCCAGCCTATGTGCTGGCCTACGTCTATACAGACTTTCTTCAATTCGTCGGCCCGCTGCAAAGCGGACTGCGTGAAACCTTCGGCTGGAGCCGCGACGACTATTGGTTCCCGGACGTGCGCAGTACGGGCGGTGCCGTGACGATGTTCGTATTCGTGTTTTATCCCTATGTCTATCTGTTGGCACGCACGGCCTTCATCGAGCGTGCCAGCGGTATGCTGGATGCTGCGCGCACGCTCGGGCTCGGTCCGTGGCGCAGCTTCTTCCGGGTGTCGCTGCCGCTGGCGCGGCCGGCAGTGGTTGCTGGCACAACCTTGGCGCTGATGGAGACACTGGCCGACTATGGCACGGTGTCCTACTTCGGCGTGCAGACTTTTACGACCGGAATTTATCGTGCGTGGTTTTCATTTGCGGACCGGATCGCGGCGGCTCAACTGGCGGCTTCGCTTCTTGGCTTTGTCGTCGTACTGCTTGTAATCGAGCGGCTTTCGCGCGGTCGGGCGAGGTTTCACAATACGACGGTTCGCCATCGTCCGCTGTCCGGCCATGTGCTGAAGGGCGGTCGTGCTGCGATGGCGGTCGCGGTATGCGGCATTCCGTTGTTGATCGGATTCCTCCTGCCCGCCGGCTTGCTGTTGCGACTGGCGTTGACCGAGGGTGACGCACAGTTCGGCGAGCATTTCTTTTCACTGGCCGGAAACAGTTTCGTGCTGGCCGGGCTGACGTCGGCGATTGCCGTTGCCCTGGCTTTGCTGCTGGCCTATGGTGCCCGCGCGTCGAAGGGGTTTGTCGCGAAATCGTTTAACCGTCTGGTTGTCCTCGGCTACGCCGTTCCCGGTTCGGTGATCGCCGTCGGCGTACTCATCCCGGTAACGCGACTGGATAACTGGCTGGCTTCACAATGGGAACTCTGGTTCGGAATCAATCCGGGGCTGCTCTTTACGGGCGGCATCGCGGCATTGATCTATGCTTATCTGGTGCGCTTCCTTGGCGTGGCATTGCAGTCGGTCAGCGCAAGTCTGGCCAAGGTGACGCCGAGCATGGACGAGGTGGCGCGAAGTCTGGGCACCGGGCAGGGAGAGCTCATGCGGCGGGTGCATCTTCCGATCGTGCGCGGCAGCTTATTCACCGCTGTCCTGCTGGTCTTCGTCGATGTAATGAAGGAGCTGCCCGCAACGCTGGTGATGCGACCCTTCAACTTCGATACCCTGGCCACCCAGGCTTACACTCTGGCTTCGGATGAACGTCTGGCCGAAGCTTCGACCGCGTCCCTGGCGATTGTTGCGGTCGGAGTGCTACCGTTGATAGCGCTGTCGCGGCAGATCGCCAAGAACAGAAGCTGAATGAAGTGCCCACGGCGAACATGGCGGCAAGCCGCGATCGCCGTGGTTGGATCTTTCTATCGATAACCCACGCGATCAAAGATCACTTGCGCTTTCGATCGGTACATCGCCAGCGAGCCAACCGGTAGCGCGTCAGCCTTGAACTTGCCAAGCGTCGCCAGCGCCGGGTTATTAACCTTGACCCCGACAACTACCGGCCATTCGTTGTTGCCGTCGGCAAAGAAGCGCTGCGCTTCGTCGCTCGCCAGATACTCCAGGAACTTGAGCGCGGCATCCTTGTGTGGTGCGTGCTTCAGCATCCCTCCACCGGACACGTTGATGTGTGTTCCAAAACTCTGCTGATCCGGCAAGACGACCGCCACCTTTTCCATCACTTTCCAGTCATCGGGTTTGTCCGAGCGCATCAGACGAGCCACGTAGTAGGTATTGGCAAGCGCCACTTCACATTCACCAGCGGCCACCGCCCGGATCTGGTCCGTATCGCCGCCCTTGGGGGACCGTGCGAAGTTGGCGACCATGCCTCTTGCCCACTCCTCGGCTTTGGCTTCGCCATGGTGCGCGATGAAGGACGCCATCAGGGAAAGGTTGTAGGGGTGCGAGCCGGATCGAGTGCACAACTTGCCCTTGAGTCTCGGCTGAGCCAGGTCGGCGTAGTTCTGAACAGCCTCGGCTTTGACAGAACCTTTGGCGTAAACGATGACCCGGGCGCGCGTCGAGAAGGAAAACCAGTCTTCGGTACGCAGGTTCGCAGGAATGCGCTGGTCGAGGATTTTCGACTTAAGCGGAGCGAAGAGCCCCATCTCATGTGCGGTCGCGAGACGTGAGGCATCGACGGTCAGAAGAACATCGGCCGGGCTGTGGGCGCCTTCATTCTTGATGCGTTCGAGCAGTTCGTCTTCCTTCCCTTCGATGCGGTTGATCTTGATTCCCGTCTGCCGGGTGAATTCGGAATAAAGTGCTTCGTCGGTCTGGTAGTGGCGAGCAGAGTAGAGGTTCAGTTCCTTGTCGTCGGCGTAAGTGCTGCCAGTTAATGCGACGCAAGAGACGATGACAAGGCCGATGCGAGCTAAGGGGGAATACATGATGATCACTCCTGGTATTAAAAAAGAACGCCTGCGCGTCCTTCGGAGTTTTGTGCCGTCATCTCAGCGTTCAACGATGCGCCGTGCTCCGTTGTAGCGTTTTGTCCAGTAGCTTTGGCTCATGTCCTCGACACGTATTTCTGCGCCGCTACGCGGTGCGTGCAGGAAGCGGTTGTCTCCCAGGTAAATGCCGACATGGGAGAAGGCGCGACGCATGGTATTGAAGAAAACAAGGTCACCCGCCTTGAGTTCGTTCTTGTCGATAACGTTGCCGACCTCGCTTTGTTCACGCGCTGTGCGTGGCAGAAGCAGGCCGATGGCATCCTTGAAAACGATTTGAACAAATCCGCTGCAGTCCAGCCCGATATCGGGGTCCGTGCCGCCCCGCCGATACTTGATTCCGACCAGCTCAAGGCCCTTGAGGATCAAATCCTGCGCATTGCTCGTGTAGCGTTCCAGCAGTGAGGGCTCCTCACTGGCTCGTTGCTGCTGCTCGGTCGCCTGGACCATGCCAGAGCCGAATAGCAAGATTGCAACGGCGACAAGCAGGATTGAGCGTAGTCTTATATAAGTCATGGGAGGGCAATCTAAAAGAAAAACTTCCGGGTGTAAACCCTTTCGTCCACGACTTCCGCTGAAGGTTGCCGGGCGTCACCGCGTAACCACATGATTAATAGTGTCTTTGTGATTCCCTCTTTAGCCGCGTATATGGATACTGGTAGAAGGGTTTTGTGCTTATAATCGACAAATGGCTGTTGGCGTTGCCGACTTCGGCCGTGTCGCAAGAAATCTCCGATTCCAGCAAGGAGCGCTCATGAGCCCCTTCAAGGCTTATCTGATCAAAGAAGTGGATGGAAAAACGCAGGCTGATTTCGTCGTCATGGATGAGGAACAACTTGATCCTGGCGAGGTGACGATCAGGGTTGCTTATTCCAGCGTCAATTACAAGGATGCTTTGGCCGCGACTGGTGCCGGGCGTATCATTCGTCGGTTTCCTTGCGTTGGCGGCATCGACCTCTCGGGGATTGTCGCAAGCAGCACGAATTCGCGATTCAAGCCCGGCGATCAGGTGATCGCAACCAGTTTTGATATCGGCGTTGCACACCATGGCGGTTATGCGGAGTACGCGCGCGTTCCCGCCGACTGGGTAGTCCCTCTGCCTGCCGGCCTTTCACTTCTTGAAGCGATGGCTCTCGGTACAGCAGGCTTTACCGCTGCGCTGGGGATTGTTCGTATGGAGGAAAATGGCCTCGCGCCCGGCAAAGGACCAGTGATCGTGAACGGGGCAACCGGCGGCGTCGGTGGATTGTCCGTGGATATGCTGTCCAAATTGGGCTATAAGGTGACGGCGTTGACCAGCAAAGAAGCCGAGTTTGACTATCTCAAACGCTTGGGTGCCGCCGAGGTCATGTTCCGCTCGGCGCTCGATCTATCGCGCATCCGTCCGCTCGACAAACCGCTCTGGGCCGGCGCGGTGGACAATCTCGGTGGTGATGTTCTGGCCTGGACGGCCAGTACGATGAAGCAGGGTGGCACGATAGCCAGCATCGGCATGGCTGCGGCTGGCTCGTTCAATTCGACGGTCATGCCCTTCATATTGCGTGGCGTATGTTTGCTGGGTATCGATTCGGGTTACATTGGCGAGCCCTACCGTAGCCGCGTCTGGAAACGCCTGGGAGACGATCTGCGGCCGCGTCGCTTGCTTGAAATGACGCACCGGATCGGCTTCGATGAATTGCCAGGCATCTTTCAGAATTTCCTTAAAGGAAGCGCGCGTGGTCGCGTCGTCGTCGAATTGGCTGGCGCCTAGTCTGTATCCGGATGCATAGCTCAAGGTAATTGCGAACTGAATTACGCATGGAAAATCCAACCCAGTTGCCACGTATATTGATTGTCGATGGGTCGCGTATAGTGCGCGCGATGATCGTCAAGCATATCCGCGATTCTTACGATTTTCGTGAGGAATCGGACGGGGAGGCGGCTTGGCAGGCTCTCGTTCTTGATCAGTCCATTCGGCTGGTGATTTGTTCGCTTTCCCTGCCCGTGCTTGACGGCGATGGTTTGCTGGTCCGTGTGCGCTCCTCGCGCCTGCCCCGTATTGCGCAGATGCCGATGCTGATGATCTCTGGCGACAACGATGAGGTTCTTGCGCGCGCCAAGACGCACGGCGCGTCGGATTTCATCAGCCGAGGTACCGGCGGCGCCGAACTGCTGGGGCGGATCGAATCGCTGCTCAAGCTTTCTGAAGCGCAGAACCAACTCAAGGAAAACCTTGAGCAGCATGTACAGAATCCGGAAACGGGCCTGTTTACGCGCAAGTACGTCGAGTTGCAGGCTGCTCAGGCGATGTCGCACGCCATGCGGCACAACAGTGAAGTCAGTGCGATCGTGATGGGTTTCGACAATGTCGGCGCAATACGTGAGGAACATGGAGCTGACGTATTGAAGCTGTTGCAGCAACGATTTATCGCCATGCTGGTCAGCAAGGTACGCAAGGAAGACAGTCTGGGCCATTTTGCGGGCAGCCAACTAGTGGTAATCTCGCCAGGAACGCCCTATCCTGCATGCGAGTCCTTCGGCAATCGGCTGCGTGATGCCATCCGCGTATCCAATATCGCGGTACACGGTCAGCGTCTGAACTTGTCTGTTAGTGTCGGTGTCAGCAATTCCCCTGTAGACGGGGTATCCTCCGCAGGGGCGCTCATCGAATTGGCCGGGTCGCGTTTGAAGGTGGCACAGCAATCCGGTGGCAATCGGGTCATCGCGTGCAATGTTCAGCCATTGACTGCGACGGTTGCGCCACGGCTTGAGCATGCCATCGCCTTGATCAAATCCGGGCATGAGAGTGAGGTGGTGCCGCACCTGGCCGCATTGGGCAGCCAGGTGTTGCCACTATTGAAGGTGTTGGAAAGGGAGTTGAAGTTGGATCTGCCCATGGCAGATATTGAGAAGTGCTTGCTTGACCTGGCGCAGAAGGGAAAAGACGCCGGGCAGGATTAGTTACCATTAGTGCAGGTTGTTCAGTATCAGCAAAAAGGAAAACTTATGACGACAATCAAGGAATTTCACAAACAATCCATCGACAATCCGGATGCTTTCTGGGCTGAGGAAGCCAAGCTGATTGACTGGCACAAGCCGTTTACTCAGACACTCGACTTTTCGAGGCCTCCGTTTGCCAAGTGGTTTGTTGGTGGCCTGACGAATATTTGCTACAACGCTGTGGATCGTCATGCGGCCAAGCGCCCGAACGACCGCGCGCTGGTCTTCATCTCGACCGAAACCGACCAGGAAGTTGTTTACTCCTTCGCCGATCTGAAGAAAGAGGTCATGCGCATGGCTGCGGTCATGCAGAGCCTTGGCGTTGGCAAGGGCGACCGCGTT
>NZ_FLQY01000031.1 GCF_900089945.1 Candidatus Propionivibrio aalborgensis
TCAGACACGATTTAAAATTGCGACTTACGAATTCTGATAAAGTCCCGCCATGGCCCGACTCCCCCGCTATTTCGCCAAAGGCGTACCTCAGCATGTCATTCTGCGCGGCAACAACCGCGACGCCATCTTCGCCAGCGATGAGGACTGCGAGTTCTTCAAGGAAGTACTGGCTGAGGCTGCCAGGCGCTACGCTCTGGCGATTCACGCCTATGTGCTGATGACCAACCATCTTCACCTCCTGGCCACTCCGGGAACGGCTGATAGTCTGCCCAAGACCCTACAAAGTCTCGGCCGACGCTATGTTCAGTACTTCAACTACCGCTACCGGCGCACCGGCACCTTATGGGAAGGGCGTTACCGGGCCACCGTTATCGAAGCCGAGACCTACCTGTTCGAATGCATGCGCTACATCGAACTCAACCCGGTGCGTGCCAACATGGTGGCGCACCCCGCGGCGTATCCGTGGTCCAGCTACCGGGCGAACGCCGAAGGCCAGGCCGATGCGCTGCTAACCCCGCATCTGCTCTACCGCCGGCTGGGCGCAGACGCTCGTGAGCGACAAGCGGCGTATGGCGAATTGGTCAGGGCGCCAATCGATGAGACGCGACTCGAAGCGGTTCGTCAGTCCACGCACAAGGGTTGGGCGCTGGGTGGCGGGAGATTTCAGGTAAAGATCGAGCGTCTGACGGCGCGCAGAACGATGCCGTTGCCCAAGGGAAGACCGAGGAAGGGTGATGATTCGTCGTGTCTGACCCAATAAACCTGTTCACCCGCCGTGCGCTGCAATTGAAAGCCCGACAACGACCGGCTCTGGATAAATAGCTCGACGTCAGTAAGGCGAACCGTTACAATGCGCGCCGTGCGTTGCGGGAATCAACAATTCTGCAATTCACAATACCGACTTACACTGAACGCATCGCAACCTGGCCACATTTCCAAAGCCCTCCTGCCTTCAGGTGCCTACTCATTGAGCACCGCCCTGGCACAAAGCTTTTTGTGCCGAAAAGTCCCGAATTCTCTCGCTTTTGCAGGGTCTCTCATAACTATTTCGTTGGTTGGCGTTGCATTTTTTTGCGCCCGTGCGCCGATCTGATCGGCGGCACGACGCTGTCCCATACGAAGGATATTCATGACTTTTGCAGAAATCGGTCTCAACGAAACACTTCTCAAGGCCCTTAGCAGTTCAGGCTATACCCAACCTACGCCGGTCCAGGCGCAAGCCATTCCCGCGGCGCTTGACGGACGCGATCTGATGGTTTCGTCGCAAACCGGTTCGGGGAAGACGGCAGCCTTCATGCTGCCGGCACTTCACCGGTTTGCCCTTCAGGAACGCCCCAATGTCGCGCCTGTACTCCGTCGCACTGCGAATCAGGAACGCCAATCCGCGCGTTCACGCGGCCATGATCGCCCCCGCTTCCAGCCGGCACAACCCAAGATGCTGGTGCTCGCGCCGACGCGCGAACTTGCCCTGCAGGTGACCGCTGCAGCTGACAAGTACGCTGGCCAGCTTCGCCGCCTGAAAGCCGTTGCGATTCTCGGCGGCATGCCGTATCCGAAACAGATGGAGCTGCTTTCACGCAACCCGGAGATTCTGGTTGCCACACCGGGGCGACTGATTGATCACATGGAATCGGGCAAGATCGACTTCTCGCAGTTGCAGATCCTCGTCCTTGATGAGGCAGACCGCATGCTTGATATGGGTTTCATCGACGACATCGAGAAAATTGTCTCGGCCACGCCGGCTTCGCGCCAGACCATGCTTTTCTCAGCCACGCTTGACGGAACCGTCGGCCAGATGGCACGCCGGATGACCCGTGACGCGCTGATCATCCAGGTCGATGCCTCACATGCGAAACATGAGAATATCGAACAGCGCATGCACTTCGTCGACGATCTGTCGCACAAGAATCGCCTGCTCGACCATCTTCTGCGCGATCTAACAATCGATCAGGCCGTTGTCTTCACGGCGACAAAGCGCGACGCAGACATCATCTCCGACCGTTTGAATATCGCCGGCTTCAATGCGGCGGCACTGCATGGGGATATGAATCAGGGCGCTCGCAACCGGACACTCAACGCGATGCGCCGTGGGCAGGTGCAGATTCTGGTGGCCACGGATGTTGCCGCACGTGGAATTGACGTACCATCGATAACCCATGTCTTCAACTACGATCTGCCGAAGTTCGCCGAGGACTATGTACACCGTATTGGCCGTACCGGCCGAGCCGGGCGCAATGGCCTGGCGATTTCCCTCGTCAATCACGCCGAACACTTCAATGTTCGAAAGATCGAGCGCTTTACCAGACAACCCATTCCGGTTCAGGTCGTTTACGGTCACGAACCCAAGCGTCGAGCCCCCACAGGAAATGGGCGTCCCGGTGGCTCCCCGAATGGCCGCCCGGCCTGGAAAGCGGGCGAAAATCGTGGCCAAGGCAAGCCAAGCGGACGCTCAGACGGGCGCTTCGGCAAATCCGGCGCATCCAAACAGACGGGATTTGCCCGCGTCCCGCACCGAGACGGCCACACTACAAGTACTGAAAGTGGCCACCGTCGAACCTACGGTGAAAGATAATCCGCGAATTCTTCAATACACAGAGAAAACCCGCCCAGTGCGGGTTTTCTTGCATGGCCTTGACCTTTTCCAGGTCAATTGGTGACAATTGATTCGTCGGCCAATTCCGCATTCGCCACTCAGACTCACAGGGGGCATGCCATGAACTCTGAACTGATCACGAACTGGGGTCATCACGACCAATCGCTCCGGAAGATACTGGAGCTGGCAACGCAGTCGCTGCGCATCTTCGATGAAGATCTATCGAAGCTGAAGCTCGAACAGACCGAGAATGCCGAGCTCCTGCGCCGCTTTCTCGGCGCTGACAGGCAACACATTTTGTGCATCGTTGTCAGAAATGCCGAGCCATTTCGACGGGAAAGCCCGCGCCTGATGAGTTTGCTTACCCTTTTCCCGCAGAATATGACCATCCATGAAAGCCCGCCTCACCTCGCGTCACTCAGCGATTCCCTCGTCATCGCGGATGACAGGCACGCACTTGTTCGCTTTCACAAGGATGGTGCGCGCTCCAAGACAATCATCGATGATGCTGAACAGTGCAAACCTTACGTGAATCGTTTTGAAGATATTCTCAAGGAAGGGGGCGAACAAATCTGTGCGTCAACACTCGGTCTCTGAAGTGCCATTGGAAGCACGATTCCGGTTGGTCGCCATCATATACTGATAGAATCGTGGACCGACTGGTGGTCACGCCGGTCAACCAGATGTGCTTTGGTTCGTTGCTCTTATTTTCTTATCGATAAGGATGTTTGCCATGAAGAACTCGCTCCTCGTTTCCGCTCTGATCGCCTTGGCCGTTTCGGCTTGTGGCAAAACCCCGCCGCCGCCCGCCCCTGCTACTGCCCCCGCCGCCGCGCCGGTTGCTGCGGCTCCCGCTGCGGCTCCCGCTGCCGCTCCTGCTGACGCTGCCAAGGACGCTCCTGCTGCTGCACCGGTTGCTGCCGCTCCTGCAGCAGCTGACGCTGCCAAGGCTGCTGCTCCTACGGCAATGGATACCGCCAAGGACGCCGCTGTGGGCGCCGCGAAGGATGCAGCCATGGGCGCTGCGAAGGATGCTACTCCTGCTGCAAAGGATGCCGCCATGGGCGCCGCTAAGGATGCGATGAAGAAGTAATCTTCACGCGCCTATGAATAGGCCCGCAACGCAGACTATGTAAATAGTCTGCAGTGAAGTCATTGCGGAATGTGGAATGCCCGTCAGGCGTAGGTCTGACGGGCATTTGTTTTTCTGGGCGACGAAGATTGGGCATTGCAATGGCGACTGGCTCTTGGCCCAACCCGGACTGGCTTCCTCCGCTCAATCGAACCTGCACAACTCTTTCAAATCAACCGACGCCAGCCAAACCCGTCTTCCTGACCCGCCACGCCGATCCAATCATCCGTGCAGTTCAACGCTGCCGCCAAAGCAGTTACAACCAATTCGCGACGGTTATTCTGCTCGCTGAGATGTGCCGCAACGATATGCTGCAGTTGCCGTGTTTCGATCTGCAACAACAAGGAAACTGCCTGCCTGTTACTCAAATGGCCGAAGTTCCCCGAAATTCGGCGCTGCAACGTCATCGGATAGCTTGAAGCCGCCAGCAGCTCCGAATCGTGATTGCATTCGAGAACCAGGGCATCGCAGACACGCAGCACATCAATGACATGCTGCGTAATCGATCCGGTATCGGTCAGCACTCCCAAGCGATGCGCCCCGTCCGAGAAGGCAAACTGAACGGGTTCACGCGCATCGTGCGGAACCGGAAATGGATGAATCTCCAGATTACCGATCGTAAAGGAAGCATGGCTGTCGATCATGCGACACGTCGACAGCGACTTGCCGCTAGGTGCGGCAATGTGCGTGCCGTGCGTCAGATAGACTGGAGTGCTGAAACGGCTGGCGAACTTGAACACTCCGGCGATGTGGTCGCCGTGTTCATGGGTAACCAGTATGCCGGAGATTTCTTCAGGAGAAACACCGAGTCGCCCCAACTTGTCAGTTGTCGCACGCACGGAGAAACCGCAGTCGAGCAGAAGCTTGGTGTCACCCGCATCGACAAGCAGGGAATTCCCCCGGCTGCCGCTACCCAGCGAAGCAAATCGCATCACTTCAGTTGATCGTAGAGCAGGCTCAGAATCTTCTTTGACGTTTCGGATTGGTCAACACCACCCTCGAACGAAAGCACCTGAACCGTCGTCGAGGAACCAACTTCTTTTAAATAGATACGGTACTTGATTTTTGGGTCAGGTCCGGAAGCTTTCCAGAAAGCCAACTTGGACATGAATCCATCGTCCTTTTTCTGCCCATCGACTTCCGGATCGACATAACGAACGAAATACAATCCCTTTGAACGGTCCCGATCCTCGACGGTGAAGCCGACACGATCAAGCGCCAGTCCAACACGACGCCATGCGCGATCAAAAGACTCCTGCACTTCAAGCGTGCCGGCACCGTCATTGCCTCGCGAGAGTCTGGCGCGATCTGCCGGTTTTTCCTTGGCCGCCGCAATTTGTGCCGCAGCACGCTTATCGTCACTCCCAAGCCGCACCATCAACCGACGCAGCATCTCTGCCTCAAGTTCAGGATCTGGCTCACGTGGCTGCCACTTGGTCTGATCCTTTCCCTCGGTAACGTAGATCTCATACATCCCGCGATGACTGATGAAGACATCCGTTGTACCCGGCTCCAAACCTGGCTCCAGGCGCGTGCGGAATTTGTCACGCTCGGCGGTCGAGTATAAGGAATCGATCACCTTGCCCAGCAGGTTACGCAAGGCATCTTCCTTGATCTTGGCGCGGTTTTCAGCCCAATCGGTTTCCATTACTCCAGCTTCAGGCAATTCAAGCTTGATCACGAATCCGGTCTCCTGCCAGAAATCCTTGATCTGGTCCCACAGCTTTCCAGGAGTACCGGCAACGACCAGCCAGCGCTGATTTCCCGAGCGCTCGATTCGCGCCTTGTCCACCTGCGGCAGAACACCACTTTGTTGTTGCGCTAGCGCCTGTGGCGAGCGCTCCCCCGAGTATGCCGAGAAAGTTGCCGTTCCCTTGCCAGCCGTGTCCGGCACTGCGAAACGATCATCGCGAGTTGGCGAAGTCAGATCGGGCGGAATCTCGAGTGTCGGCACCTTGCTCGCCGCAGATGTCTTGTAGTCAATCTTTTTGGATTCGAGCCCGATACCGCTACAGCTTGACAGCACGACCGCCAAGGCACAAAAACTCAGACGAAAAACAGCAAATCTCATCGGGTGTTCCTGGGAATCTGGGATCAAGCCAACAAACCGGCCTGCCGCATGGCCGTGCGAACGCGTTCATGGAATTCCGGCGCCAGGGGAGTCAAAGGAAGGCGAATGCCCTCCTTGATCAGCCCGAGTTCCTGACACGCCCACTTGACGGGGATCGGATTGGCCTCGCAGAAAAGCTGGCGATTCAGTCCAAGCAAACGGAAATTCAAGTCACGCGCCTTCAGCAGGTCGCCTTTCAGCGCGGCTTCGCACATTTCGTGCATCAGGCGTGGCGCGATATTGGCCACTACCGAAATATTGCCCTGAGCACCCAGCAACATCAACGCGCAGGCACTGGAATCATCACCGCTGTAGACCGCAAAGCCTTTCGGCGCACGGGCGATCAGCTCGCTCCCGCGGTCAATATTGCCGGTGGCATCCTTGATTCCGACGATGTTCGGGATCAGCGCCAGGCGCAATGACGTCTCACTGCTCATGTCGGCCACGGTACGACCGGGGACGTTGTAAAGAATGAGAGGAATATCCACAGCTTCAGCAATAGCCTTGAAGTGGCGGTAGAGGCCTTCCTGCGTCGGCCTGTTGTAGTAAGGAACGACAGAAAGCGCGGCATTGGCACCTGCCTTGCTGGCAAAATGCGTCATCTCGATAGCTTCTGCCGTTGAGTTGGCACCCGTACCGGCGATTACCGGAATTCTGCCGGCTGCGTACTCGACAACAAGCTGGATCAACTCGCGATGTTCTTCGACATCGACGGTCGGTGACTCGCCCGTTGTTCCGACGACGACAATGGCGTCGGTACCTTCCTGCACATGGAAGTCGACCAGACGGCGCATACCGTCCAGATCGAGACTGCCATCCTCGTGCATCGGGGTAACGATGGCTACCATCGACCCAGTGAATGTGTTCATGAATAGAA
>NZ_FLQY01000032.1 GCF_900089945.1 Candidatus Propionivibrio aalborgensis
AGAACATATCCACCTTCAAGCATTGAAACGATTCTCCCCTGAGCCGTTTCGTCGGCAATCTGCTTGACCTGTTCGGTGACCCAGGTGTAATCCTTCTCCAACAGTTTCAACCCACCCAGATCGTCTTCGTAGTGCGCATCGAAACCCGCAGAGATGAAAATCATCTCTGGTTTGAATGCACGCAGGCGCGGCAGCCAGATATCGTTGACCACCTGCTGGAACTGCTCGCCGTCGGCGCCCCAGGGGAGTGGGACATTGACCATGTTTGGCGCAGGATTGTCAGTACCGCTATAGGGATAGAACGGGTGCTGGAATGTGCTGACCATCAATACCTGTTCATTATTCTGGAAGCTGGCCTCGGTTCCGTTGCCGTGATGCACGTCGAAATCGACGATCGCCACCCGTTCCAGCCCGTGCGCTTTCAGTGCGTGAGCCGCTGCCACAGCAATGTTGTTGAAAAAACAGAAGCCCATCGCCGTCGAGCGTTCGGCATGGTGTCCGGGAGGGCGAACGGCACAGAAGGCATTCTTGACTTCGCCTGCCATGATCAGATCAACTGCCATGACACCTGCACCCGCCGACCTCAATGCCGCCTGAAAACTATGCGGATTCATTGCCGTATCCGGGTCAAGGTGTACAACACCCAGTGCCGGAGAGCTACGCTTCAAATGCTCGAGGTGAGAGATCGAATGCACTCGCAACAGTTGCTCGAAGGTCGCCAGGCGAGCTTCGTAGTGAGCAAAATAGTGATCAAGGCCCTGCGCGATCATCTGGTCACTGATTGCGCTCAGTCTTGCCGGACTCTCCGGATGGTAGGAACCCATATCATGCAGATGACAGTCATGGTGTGTAATGAATGCAGTGCTGTTCAATGTTGCCTCCCTGCCGTCCATCAAGACGGGATATAGCGATAGAATCGGTAGAAATACTCATTTAGGCCAGACCGCCATTATCAGCCCAATCGCCCCATTACGACAATATTACAATCCGCCATGCCATCCATTGAAAAGAAATCAAGCATCGTCGACGTCATCGCTGCCGCCAATCAGATCATCCTTGGCAAGAACGAGCAGATACGTCTCGCCTTGGCTTGCCTGCTTGCACGCGGCCACTTGCTGATTGAAGACTTGCCAGGTGTGGGAAAGACAACGCTGGCGCATACCCTGGCCCGCCTGCTCGGTTTGCAGTTCTCGCGGATTCAGTTTACCAGCGACATGCTGCCAGCCGACGTTATCGGCATCTCGATTTTCGACCGTGAAAGCAGCAACTTCAAATTTCTCCCCGGCGCCTTGTTCTCGCACGTATTGCTTGCCGACGAGATCAATCGTGCCACACCGAAAACGCAGAGCGCCCTGCTCGAAGCGATGGAAGAAAGGCAGGTGACTACCGAGGGCGAAACGCGACCGTTGCCCGATCCTTTTTTCGTCATTGCGACACAGAATCCATCCAGCCAGATCGGCACCTTTCCATTGCCCGAATCACAACTTGACCGTTTTCTGTTGCGCATCGAACTCGGTTATCCCGACCGCCAGGCTGAACGGGCGTTGCTTGAGGGCGGAGGACGACGGGAGCACCTGCCCGAGCTTGCAGCCTGTTTCAACCCCGATCAGCTCATCCCATTGCAAAAACAGGCTGCGGACATCCATGTCTCACCAGCCCTTCTCGACTACGTTCAATTGCTGATCGAAGCCACGCGCAACAGCCCGATGTTCGTCCATGGTCTGAGTCCGCGGGCTGCGCTTGCACTCATCGCCGTCGCCCGCGCCTGGACTTTCATCGATGGCCGGAGCATGGTTCTGCCTGAGGATATACAAGCGGTTCTGCCGAGCGTGGCGTGTCACCGGCTGCGACTCGTACATAGTGCCGATCATGCCCGTCCCGAGGATATCGCCAACCTGATTCGCGCCATACCCCTGGTCTGATGCCCCTTATTCAGCAGCTCCGGCAATGGCTGTTCCGATTTGGTCGCGATGAGCACCTTCCCATCGTTCTGACTCAGCGTCGAATCTTCATCCTGCCGACGCGTACCGGAGTGCTGTTCGGCGCTGTGCTTTGCATCATGCTGATCGGCGCCATCAATTACAACCTGAGCCTCGGCTATGCGCTGGTCTTCCTGCTGGCCGGCCTGGGTATCGTTGCAATGGTCCATACCTTCCGCAATCTGGTTGCGCTTCGCCTCACCCCAGGCCGGGTAGAACCCGTCTTTTCCGGAGAAATCGCACGCTTCCACATGATTCTTGAAAACGAACATCCTCAGGCTCGTCGTGCGCTGGATCTCGCCTTTGGCCACAACGAAAGCGTCAGCGTCGATATTCTGCCCGGTGCGCAAGCCATGATCGCCATCCCCTGCCCCGCGCCGACTCGCGGACGCCTTGACCCTGGCCGGATCACGCTCTCGACGCGCTATCCTCTCGGACTGTTTTGCGCCTGGAGCTACCCGCACCCACGGATCAGTTGCCTGGTCTACCCGAACCCGATCGAGACCCCGCTACCGCCCCCCTCCGCCGTCTCGCACACCGGACAGCGCCATGGTGATAATGGCCAGGAGGATTTCACCGGCCTGCGCGTGCGACAGTTGAACGACTCGCCGCGACACATCGCCTGGAAAGCCGTGGCGCGCGACATCGAAAACCGCCCGCTGCTGATCAAGCAGTTCGCTGGCGGTGCCGCGCAAGAACTGTGGCTCGACCTGTCGTTAGCCCCGCCTAACAGCGGTCCGGAAATGAAGCTGTCCATACTCACCGGTTGGGTCATCGCCGCCGAGCGAACACAAACCCGTTATGGGCTGAGGTTGCCCAATCTCGAACTCGCTCCGGATCTGGGCAACAACCACCGCAACGCGTGCCTTGAAGCCTTGGCCTTGTATGGCTAGCCGTCCCGCCAAACCTCCCCCATCCCTCGAACACGCCGCGATCCCGTGGCTGCTGGCTGTTGCGTTCGCAACAGCAGCGCCACATGCGGCCCATCTTCCTCTCTGGATTACGCTGCTGGTCGGCAGCGCATTCCTCTGGCGCGGCTGGCTTTGGCAACAGAACGGCCGTATGCCCCCCCGCTGGTTGCTGGCGCTTCTGGTCTTTTTCGGAAGTGCGGGAATTGCCTGGCAATTTCACACCCTGTTTGGCCGGGACGCCGGGGTCGCCCTGCTCGTCTTCTTCATGGCGCTGAAACCCATGGAAATGAGAACGCGACGCGACGCCATGGTCGTCATCATGCTCGGCTTCTTCCTGCTGCTCACCCATTACTTCTATTCGCAGAGCATTCCAACCGGGATTTGGCTGCTCGCCTCCACTACCCTGCTCACCGCCGCACTGATCCGCCTGCACGGCGGCCCTCAACCCGTGGGCGCCATTCTGCGCTACGCCGGTCTACTTCTGGCGCAGGCCATCCCTTTCATGCTGATTGTCTTCCTGCTTTTTCCGCGAATCTCCGGCCCACTCTGGGGGCTGCCTCAGGACGCTTATTCCGGGCTGACCGGGCTTTCTGACAAGATGTCGCCGGGGTCGCTCAACAATCTGATCCAGTCCGGCGCAATCGCTTTCCGGGTCCAGTTTTCTGGCGATCCGCCAAAGCAGTCACAACTCTACTGGCGCGGCCCCGTGCTCAACGACTACGACGGTCAAACCTGGCGCGGCCAGACAAACACCCTGCAGCGGCCGAGCCAGACGCCCGTCATCGAAGCCAGGGGCAAGACCTACAGCTACGTAACGACGCTCGAACCGCACAATCAGCGCTGGCTTCTGGCGCTCGACCTGCCAGTGTCGCTGCCGGATGGAAGTGCCTTTTCGCCCACGTTTGAAACCCGTATCAGAGAACCGCTCGTCAGCCGGGGGCGCTATGCCTTCACGTCGACAGTCGACTTCGTTGTCAACCGTCAGGAAACTCCAGGCTTGTTGAAACAGGCGCTGCACCTGCCGCCCGGATTCAATCCGCTTTCCCGTGAATTAGCTAACGAGTGGCGCTCGGAATTCAAATCACCGGAACAGATTTCAATAGCGGCACTGCGCTTTTTCCGGCAGGAAGCCTTCTTTTATACGCTTCAACCCCCCTTGCTTGGCGAGCACGCCGTCGACGAATTCCTCTTCACCACACGGCGCGGATTCTGCGAACACTTTGCCTCGGCCTACGTCTTCCTCATGCGCGCGGCAGGTGTTCCGTCGCGCGTGGTTACCGGCTATCAGGGCGGAGAAATCAATCCGGTCGACGGTTACCTCACCGTGCGTCAGTCTGACGCCCACGCCTGGGCCGAAATCTGGCTGGCCGAACAAGGTTGGGTTCGAGTCGATCCCACGGCAGCCATTGCGCCCTCACGGATCGAACAGGGTATCAATGCCGCGCTCCCCTCCGGAGATCCCTTGCCCGCGCTGGTTCGCATCGACACCAACTGGCTGCGTACCCTGCGTAACCGCTGGGAAGCGGCAAACAATGCCTGGAACCAGTGGGTGCTCGGATATAATCCGGAACGACAGCGAGACGTGCTATCCAGGCTCGGACTCAGCGAGCCGGACTGGCGCAACATGACGGCCGCGCTGGCCACGCTGTGTGGAATCACCTTACTGATTGTCACCTTGTGGACGCTCAAACGGCGCAAGGTTTTGACGCCCGCACAGTGCGCCTGGCAGCGCTTCTGCTTCAGGCTTAAACGCGTGGGAATCGTCCGCGCAGACTGGGAAGGTCCACTTGCTTTTGCCGCGCGAGTAGCACGCGAACACCCGGAATTCGGTGTCCTGACGAGCAAGGCGGCCGGCCATTTTGCCGACCTGCACTACGGCACTGGCAGGCCTGAACAACTACAACAACTCAAACAATGCACGCGGAGTCTGGCCCATCTGGCGAAGCGGCAGCCGTCTTCAAGGAGAAACAGGAATTGAGGAAAACCTTCACCACCCTGCTCTTGGTCCTGCTGGCAGGACTAATGCCACTGCAAAGTCACGCCGCGAAAAAAAATGCGCCACGAACGCCCCCTTTCAGCGAGGCGCCCGAAGTCCGTGTTTTCATCCTCGACATGCATGAACGCCATGGGTTCGACGTCGACCACCTGACACGCCAGTTCGGCGCCATCCATTCCAATGCAATTGTGTTGCGCGCCATCCGGCCGGCCGCTGTGCCCGAGATGCAACGTTCATGGCTGCGCTATCGGCAGCGCTTTGTTAACGAGCGCCGGATCAGTAACGGCCTTCGCTTCTGGCAGGAAAACGGGGCAGAACTGGCACGCGCCGAAGCAATCTATGGCGTCCCTCCTGAAATCATCACGGCGATCATCGGCGTTGAAACGGAGTACGGGCGGAATATGGGCAAATTCAGCGTTCTTGAAGCCTTGGCTACGCTTGCCTTCGATTACCCGCCGCGAGCCGAATTCTTCCGCAATGAGCTCGAACAGTTCCTGCTGATGGCCAGAGAAAACGGTGTCAGCCCACTTGAAATCAAGGGCTCCTACGCTGGCGCCATCGGCATCCCCCAGTTCATGCCGAGCAGTCAGCGCCACTACGCTGTGGATTTTGACGGCGACGACAGAATCGACCTGCGCCAAAGCACCACCGACTCCATCGGCAGTGTTGCCCGGTTTTTGAACATGCACGGCTGGCAAGCCAAGGCACCTATTGCCGTCCCAGCTACTGTGGAAGGCGACCCGACAGCTCTCATCAACGCCGGAATCAAACCGGTTTTGCCATTGAAGGATCTGCTGGAGCACGGCGTTACTGCCCGCGGAGACGATGAGCGCCCCGCTGCACTGATCGATCTTGTCAGCCCATACCAGGCCACCGAATATTGGATCGGCTTTGAGAATTTCTACGTGATTACACGCTACAACCGATCGAGCTTCTATGCCATGTCGGTTTTCCAGTTGGCAGAAAGCTTGCGAAAATCGAAGGAGTGAAGCGTGAATAAACCGGGCAGCACCTCATGAGCCTTCAGTCATTGGCGCAGGCCTTGCTGCAATTTCGTGACGAACGCAACTGGGCGCAGTTTCACACGCTGCGAAATCTGATTGTCTCGCTCAACCTGGAAGCGGCGGAGTTGCTCGAACTCACGCAATGGAAAAGCGATGAGGAAATGGTCGCCTTGTCAAGCCGGCCTGACACTCAGGAAGCGCTGCGTGATGAGTGTGCCGATGTGCTGCTCTATCTGCTGCTGATCGCCGAGAAAGCTGGCATCGATCTGGAAGAAGCGGCACACGCCAAGCTCGCGAAGAACGCCGCAAAGTACCCGGTTGAAAAGAGTTACGGATCGAGCCGCAAGTATTCACGGTTTGAAGAGTGAAGCGTTGAACGCCGGCTGATCTATCCAGAACCCGGAGCTGGTGGCTAAGCTTCAGACTGTTCCAGCGCAAAGCCTGCGCCTGCATCCTGCGCAAGCAATTGAACCAGATACGGCATCACTTCGGCAAGCGTGTCACGCAAAATCCACGGCTGGTTTAGTATAAACATGCCGCTGCCGTGCATGCCGAAGCCGTCCTTGGCGGGCGCTTTTACACGAAGCGCCACGTGCAGCCAGGTCTTGGCCGGCAGACGCTTCAAGCGCTGTGGCAATTCATGTGCATCGAGGCGGGTGAGCTGTGGATACCACAGCGCATAGGTTCCGTCGGGAAAGCGCGTCAATGATTCTTTCAATGCATGAAACACCCGCTCGTAATCGTGCTTGTCTTCATAAGCTGGATCGATCAGAACTACGGCGCGACGAGGTGGCGGCGGTAACAGCGCCTTGAGTCCGGCAAAGCCGTCGGTCGTCTCGACGATCACCTGTTTGCCAGCATCCAGAAACCTCTCCTGCAACAGGCGCGCGTCCTTGCTGTGCAGTTCAAAGAGCCGCAAGCGATCCTGCTCACGCATCGTCCACAGGGCAAAATACGGCGAGCCGGGGTAGGCTCTCAAGCGACGATCCGGATTGAACTTGCGTACCAGTTCCACATAGTCGGCCAGTGCTGCCGGCAGGTCATTGCGCGCCCACAATCGACCGATCCCATCCTTGTACTCGGCGAGCTTGGCCGCATAACCGGAATCCAGAGCATAAGCACCGGCGCCCGCGTGCGTATCGATGTACCAGAATGATTTGTCTTTCTGACCGAGATAACGGGTCAGTTGGACAAGCAAAAAGTGCTTGAGAACATCGGCGTGATTGCCGGCATGGAAGGCGTGACGATAGCTGAGCATGGACTAAGTCGGTCTGCGATTATTCGACTATTCCTGCGGAGGATGTTGGTCCCAACCGTACGCGGAGAACGAGTCCGGCAGGCGAGACAAGCCCCGCTCTTTCAGCAACTCCCGATTTCCAGCGAATATCCTGGAACCTGTCGATCAGGCCCCGGTGCCGGCTGGATCGGCATCCGGCGGTGCACCATCTTCAGGCGAAGACTGACCACCGTCGTCACCTGCGGGCTTTTTATCCGCAAGTTTGCGCTGGCGTTTTTCTTCCTGCTTTCTCTTCTTCTCCAGATCTCTCTGGCGCTTTTCAAACGAATAATTTGGTTTTGCCAAAACAATATCCCTGATCGGCACAAAGACCGAATGAAGCACTACAAAAAGCCCCGGATAAGCACAGCCGTCAAGATCAACCGGCGTTCACTGCCCCCGTGGCTGCAAATCAATCAGTAGCGAGGACCGCCACCCCCAGAACTGCCACTACCCGAACCTCCGCGCCCCGATCCGTGCGGTCCGCGCCCACCTCCACCGCCAGGACCGCGACGTGGACCTCCGAAGCCGCCACTACTGCGTGGTTCCTGTGGTCGCGCTTCATTGACCGTCAGTGCCCGGCCGTCAATGCTTTTGCCATTGAGTGCGGCAATCGCCGCCTGAGCTTCCTGATCCGAACCCATCTCGACAAATCCGAAACCCTTCGAGCGCTGCGTTTCACGATCGGTGATCACTTGCGCTGAAGCGACCGTGCCGTGCGCGGCAAACATCTGCTCCAGATCATTCTTGTCGATGCCGTAGCTCATGTTGCCTACGTATAGCTTTGTGCCCAATGAAGATGCTCCGAGGATGAGACGTTGCAAAGACTGCTCCGGAACAATAGCAAGGCCGGACCCCGGAGTCTAACTATATTTATTCAGGCAAAGCGATCACGTTGTCCGTGCTGAACTGATAATCACGGAAGATATGCTCTGCACTTAGCAACTGGTAGCTGCCGTCGTCGAGCTTGCGCGTCGTATCCTTGAGGCGATACGTGTTATGGCCACAGGTCCAGAGATCGAAGTTGCGCATCTGCGTGCACAGACAGGTCTTGTCTTTCACCGAAAGGCGCTTGACCCCCGGATTTGCCTCCACTTCGCGGTTGTAGGCGGTGATATAGGAACAACAACCGTTGGAGTCCAGCAAATAGCCATAAGCCTCGCAGTTGGGTCGTATGCCATCGCCAATCGCCGGGCTGTTGGACAACATGCGCATCGGGTATCCCGTCGGCGATATCTGATTGACCTCGATCTGATCCTCGCTGGCGAGGAAGTACTTCTGCTGCACGTCCTCCGGCAAACCGCATTCTCGAGCCACGGTAAAACGTGTTGCCACCTGTACGGCCGCGGCGCCTTTCTCAAGAAAGGCAACAGCATCGCTTCCGGTAAAAACGCCACCGGCCGGAATCAGTGGAATGTCAAGTTTCTCAGCCAGCAAGAATCGCTGGATTTCAGTCACGATGGTTGACAGATCGTAGTCGGCCCAATCCATCCCGAAACCCAGGTGGCCGCCAGCCAGGGGGCCCTCGACAACTACGTAGTCGGGCAGGCGGTTGGTGCGCGCCGTCTTGCGCAGGAAGAGTTGCAACGCCCGTAGCGATGAAACGATGATTCCCAGTTTTGCGTCGCGAAAGCGCGGGTGATCCTCGATCAGCGCAAACGATCCGAGATGTAAACCGGCAGCCAGTGTAATCCCGTCGATACCGGCATCAAGTGCCGCATGCATACGAACACGCAAGGTCTCCCTCGGCGCGTTCATGGTCAACTTCTCCATGCAGTTAACGAAGATGAGACCATCGCCGCGCTTGGCTTCCATGGTCCTGCCGACATGCATTTTTGTCGCTTCCACAAGCTGATCGAGATCGAACTTGACCATCGACTTGTCGGTGTTGGCCACGTTGAATTTGTACTGTTTGAGCTTGTCCTTGACAAACTTGGCGTTGAAACGTCGGTCGGCCACCGTATTGACCATGGCGTCGGAAATATGTCCCACACCACCCAGCCGGGCTGCCTCAAGCGCCAGTTCGGCTGTCGAGATATCCACCCCCATACCACCGATCACGATCGGCACCAACTCCTTCTTGCCAAACCTCAAACGGAAATCATCAACACGCTTCATCTATACCTTTCCAGAACCCGACCACGCTGCACACACTGCGATGTCGAGACCTAAAATCCTCGCAGGTTCCGTATTATCGCCCATCCAGACACTGAATTACGTATCTCGCTCTACGAAAAGGGTAGCAATGACACCTGCGGTCGGGTTCAAATTTGCACACCCGAGGCGTGTATCATCGTCCGCATCAGCACTTCGAAACGGGAACACGTCATGACCGATAACAGCGATCACGAGCACACTCCACCTTTGTCTTGCGAAATTGGCATTCCACGCCCGAATGAGTTCGACCCCGCTGCCTTTGAGCAGGCCGTTAGCGACCTGCTCAAAGCCTGTGGCATTGCGCCCGATATCACGCATATGGGAAGAACCGCCCAACGGGTGCGCGAACTCTGGCAACAGCGTCTGCTTGGTGGTTATGACCTTGATCCGGCCAGCGCACTGGGTACTGGATTCGACGACCATCGCCGCGATATGGTGATTGTCCGCGGCATAGCCGTTCACGGCGTCTGCCCGCACCATCTGGTGCCCTTTCGCGGACTCGCCCATGTCGCCTACCTTCCCGGAGGTCGCCTGCACGGCTTTGGCCGCATCGCCCGAATGGTTGACGCCATCGGGCACCGCTTTACCTATCAGGAGTGGATGACCCGCGACATTGCCGAAGCGCTGATGCGTCACGGCAAGGCACGCGGAGCAGCCTGCGTGGTTGAAGCCGAACAATTGTGTCTTCTGCTCGGCGAAGATCGGCGGGGAGACGAACGCGTCATCACCCAATGCTTTACCGGCGAATTCGAAACGTCCAGCCAATACCGAAACGAGTTCCTGCGGGCTGTTGGCAGCGTTCGGCGGAGCGATTGAACGCAGGGTTCACAAACCGGTTAGCGTCAACGCCAATGGCGTCGTCAAGGCCGCCAGTCCGGTCGATAATACCAAGCTGCTGGCAACCGGCCCTTCCAACACCTTGAATTGTCTGGACATGAGATAGACATTGACACCAACGGCGATCGAAGCAAGCAATACCACCACCCGTGTCTCCATCACAGGGAGTCCAAGCAGCCTGGCCAGCGCCCAGACTACCAGCGGTTGAATGAGCAGCTTAACAGCGCAAATCGCGACGCTGATTTTCCAGCCCTCGCGTACGCCGTATTCGGCCAAGCCCATGCCAAGAGCAATCAACGCCATCGGCGTCGCCGCTTGACCGACCATACTCAGCGGAACATCAATGGCCGCAGGCAAGGGCCAACCGGTCAAGCCGAATAGCGCACCGGAGAGGATGGCTGCCACGATCGGATTGGTCAGCACGCCACGCAGGGTCTTGGCAAAGCCGTGAACTGAAAAACTGCCATGCCGGGCCCATTCGACGGAGACCGTCACCAGGGTCCACAGAATCAATGCGTTGAACACCAGCACCAGCGCGACCGACGGAACCGCCGCATCGCCAAGTGCCACTTTGGCGAGCGGCAAGCCAAGAAGGACATTGTTGGAGAACACGCCACCCAGTGCAAATACCGACTGCGATACCCCGTCGAGCGCAAACAACTTCCACGCGATCAAGCGACCGATGACAAATACGATCAGGCAGCCGCCGAAGAAGGCAATCAACAAGCGCGCGTCGACAGGCGGCAGCTTGGAGAAATCACTCATCAGACGAAACAGCAAGGCCGGTAGCGCTACCGAGAAGACGAATTCCGACAGGTTTTTCGACATCGCCGTCGGCCAGCCGGAAAAACGCATCAGCGCATAGCCGACAAAAACCAGAGCAAACAGGGGAGCGGCAAGCCCTACGTGATGCAGGAAAGTATCCATAAAAGAACAGTCTTCAAACGTGAACAAAGGCCTGGCTCGCTGAGCAGGCCCGAAGTTTAATGGATTCGAAGGAGCATGTACTGAACTTGGACTGTAGAATTCGCGCGACAATACGCTGT
>NZ_FLQY01000033.1 GCF_900089945.1 Candidatus Propionivibrio aalborgensis
CGGCCATTTGCAGCCGGTCACTGTTGCCCCGAAGCAGCCATTCTGATGACCGCTTCACTTTGGAACCCGCCAGACAGCCTACGCGTACAATCCGGCCGGACGACTGTCGCCGAACGAGCGTCAGGTCTTCTGCGGTTGACCGGCGGAGGGACCGAGTTGGTGCAGAACCTGAAGAGGGTAGGCTTGCTATAGCAAATTGCGATGGTGTTGCCCAAGCTGCTTGAACAGTACAAGCATCTCTGTTATCGTGTTTTTATGAAAATCGTGCTCAAGACCCCTCCAGTCATTATTACCACCATTCCCAAAATGGTGGGTTAGCGCGCTTAATTGTTCACTGCACCCGCCAAGAGGCGGGTTTTTTATGTCCGTCTCCTAGCATTTGCCCAACCAAGGAGATTGACATGGAACACCAACAGATCAAACAGGCCATTGAGGCTGCAGACGAAGCGATCACCGGAGAAGACTTCGACTCGTTAATGGCGTTCTATGCGGATGACGCCGCCCTCGTCATCAAGCCAGGTTTGATCGTAAGGGGCAAGGAACACATCCATAAGGCTTTCGTTGCTATTGCTGAGCATTTCGGCCACAACCTTGTTGTAAAACAAGGGGAGATGCAGGTCGTTCAGGGGGGCAACACAGCGCTGGTCATCATGGAGACCATCCTGGAAACGAGAGATCCGACCGGACTGCTGTCGTGCACCACGCGACGCGCCACCTACGTATTCCGCGAAGAACCGAATGGCGAATGGCTTTGCGTCATCGACAATTCCTATGGAACGGATCTACTCGGTGCGATGTGATACGCACCAGAGACAGCTTCCCCGTCTCCTGTCATACGGAAACCAACCATTGCGCAGGAGGTCGCTACAGTGCCGTTTGCAGCGATCATCGGCAAAGGCCATTTCTGCACAAGTTGCGAAAACAAAATGGAATTCCCCCACATCGACGGGTTGAAGGCACAGGTTGCGCTCGACGTCGACTCCGCCCAAGACTATTTCAAGCATTGAGCAAAGACCATGGCTGACTACAAGAAAACGCTGAACCTCACCGACACCTCGTTCCCGATGCGCGGCGATCTTGCCAAACGCGAACCCCTGTGGGTCACCGCCTGGCAGGGCGAGAAGCTTTACGAACAGATCCGCGAGACCTGCCAAGGCCGTCCACGCTTCGTCCTGCACGATGGCCCGCCCTACGCCAACGGCGACATCCACCTCGGCCACGCGGTCAACAAGATCCTCAAGGACATCATCATTCGCTCGAAGACACTGGCGGGTTTCGACGCGCCCTACGTCCCGGGCTGGGACTGCCACGGCCTGCCGATCGAACACCAGATCGAGAAGCTGCACGGCAAGCACATCGCCGACGACAAGGTACGCGCGCTGTGCCGCGCGTTCGCCGGCGAGCAGGTCGAACGCCAGAAGAAGGACTTCATCCGCCTCGGCATTCTCGGCGAATGGGGCAATCCCTACCTGACGATGGATTTCAGGACCGAGGCCGACGAAATCCGGTCGCTCGGCAAGATCCTCGAAAAAGGCTACCTCTATCAAGGCTTGAAGCCGGTAAATTGGTGCCTCGATTGCGGCTCGGCGCTGGCTGAGGCCGAGGTCGAGCACGAGGACAAGAACTCGCCGGCGATCGACGTCGCTTTCGAGGTTCATCCCAACCACGCCGACAAGCTGGCCCGGGCCTTTGGCCTGACCCACCTGCGCGGCCCGGCCTTCGCCGTGATCTGGACGACGACGCCGTGGACGCTGCCGGCCAACGAAGCGGTGAGCATTCACCCGGAATTCGACTACGAGCTGATCGACACGCCCAAGGGCGCGCTGATCCTGGTTCGCGAACTCGCCGCCGCGTGTTTGGCGCGCTACGGCTTCGATGCCGCCCAGTGCACGGTGGTCGGCACGGCCAAGGGCGCTGCGCTCGACCTCGTGCTGCTCAAGCACCCGTTCCAGCCACGCGATGTCTCGCTGATCTGCGGCCGCCACGTCACGCTCGAAGCCGGTACCGGACTCGTGCATACCGCGCCGGCGCACGGCACCGACGATTACCAGATCGGCAGGGTCTATGGCCTGCCGGTCAATAATCCGGTCGGTGACGATGGCCGGTTTCTCGCCAACACGCCGCCGCTGTCGGTCAGCGAACTCGCCGGCAAGACCGTCTGGGAAGCCAACCCGCTGGTGCTACAGGAACTCGAAGCGTGCGGACGTCTGCTCAAGTCGGAACGCATCACGCACAGCTATCCGCACTGCTGGCGGCACAAGACGCCGATCATCTTCCGCGCCACCACGCAGTGGTTCATCGGCATGGACCACAAGGACCACGAAGACGCCGCGACGCTGCGCCGCATCGCCGAACGCGCCGTCGATGAGACGCAGTTTTTCCCGGCCTGGGGCCGCGCGCGACTCGAAGCGATGATGAAGACTCGTCCCGACTGGTGCGTTTCGCGCCAACGCAACTGGGGCGTGCCGATTCCCTTCTTCCTGCACAAGGAAACCGACGCGCTGCACCCGCGCACGATGCAACTGATCGAGGAAGTCGCGCAGCGCGTCGAACAGTCGGGAATCGAAGCCTGGTTCTCGCTCGATGCCAGGGAACTGCTTGGTGACGAGGCGGGCGACTACCGCCAGATGACCGACACGCTCGACGTCTGGTTCGACTCCGGGGTGACCCATTCGAGCGTGCTGCGCGGTTCGCACAACGAGCAGCTCACCTACCCCGCCGATCTCTACCTCGAAGGCTCGGACCAGCATCGCGGCTGGTTCCAGAGTTCGCTGCTGACCGGCTGCGCGATCGACGGCCGCGCGCCGTACAAGGCGCTCTTGACGCACGGCTTCGTCGTCGACGGCAAGGGGGTAAAGATGTCCAAGTCGGCGTTTAACGGCGTCGCCCCGCAAAAGATCTCCAATACGCTCGGCGCCGACATCCTGCGCCTGTGGACGGCGGCCACCGACTACTCAGGCGAGCTGTCGATCTCGGACGAGATCCTGAAACGCGTTGTCGAGTCGTATCGGCGCATCCGCAACACGCTGCGCTTCCTGCTCGCCAACACCTCGGATTTCGACACCGCCAAGGACTTGCTGCCGCCCGCGCAATGGCTCGAAATCGACCGCTACGCGTTGGCTATGACGCGGCAGCTGCAAGCGCAGTGCGCGGCCGACTACGGCAAGTACGAGTTCCACCGCGTCATGCAATCGCTGCAGACCTTCTGCTCGGAGGACTTGGGTGGTTTCTACCTCGACATCCTCAAGGACCGGCTGTACACCACTGCCGCCGATTCGACCGCGCGCCGTTCGGCGCAAAGTGCGCTGTGGCACATCACGCAGACCTTCGTCAAACTGATGGCGCCGATCCTCGCCTTCACCGCCGAAGAGGTGTGGCAGGTCTTCGGCGCGACCGGCCAATCGATCATGCTCGAAACCTGGCAGAGCCTGCCGCAGCTCGCCGACGAAGCAGCGCTGCTCGACAAATGGGCAAAAATCCGCATCTACCGCGCCGAAGTGACGCGCGCGCTCGAGGAACTGCGCGTCGCCGGCAGCATCGGCTCGTCGCTGCAAGCCGAAGTGACAATCCACGCCGATGGCGGAAAATACGCGCTTCTCGACTCGCTCGGCGACGACCTGCGCTTCGTGCTGATCTGCTCGCAGACGCGGCTGGTACGCGGCGCCGAAGACAAGCTCGAATGCGCCGCGCTGCCCCACGCCAAGTGCGAGCGCTGCTGGCACGTGCGCGACGACGTTGGCGCCGATCCCGAGCATCCCGAGATCTGCGGCCGCTGTGTGACCAACCTCTACGGCGAAGGCGAACCTCGTGCCTGCGCGTAACCAACACCCTTGCGATGCCTGGCCGCAACGCTGTCCGATGCAACAGGGAACTTCTGGAATGAATGTCCGCTGTACTTTTCTACCTGCTGCCCAACAGGAATTCCGACGAAGGTCGGCTTAGGGCACCGATGCGACTGTCGCGTTTCAAGATTCATTGCCGGAAAGCGGCCAGTGGAATTTCGCTTCCTGGAAGCGGCCGGTCGTCAATGAGTGTTCGGTGCCCACTGCCGCCATTCGATTCTCTGGGGTTCCAAAGGCAGCTAACTGAGTCGTGCAGTCGTACAACACGATCGCTCACCGACAGCCCCTCGGCCAATGCCGACCGTGGGACTGCGTTCAGTGTCGGGCGGCAATACGCCGGTCAACGGCCGTTCAGCCGCTGATGCCCGCCTTGCGCTCCAGGTTTCTCTCGCTCGTCAAACAAATCATCCTGATCATCGCCAAAGCATACGATACGAACGCCAACGGGCAAGTCTGTCTTTAGTCGGGAAAGTTCCATCAGCCAGCGGTTCCCAGGTGGGGCTAGTACATCCATGAGGCTCAAGGATTGCGGGTTCATTTTTGTATGGAAACTCTGGGAGGACATCACAGGGTGACTTGAAGGCGCACGCTGACCAAGCCCTTGGTATTTAGAGTCGCCTTAAAGGTAATGCGGTCGGGACCTTTGGTGTATTCATGCGTTTCACTGTTCTGTGTCGTGGACAGAACGTTCTGAACAAAACCTTGCGTGGCAAACCCTTTGATGTAGTAATCCAGTACCGCTGCGTAATTCATCGTACCCTCGTACTCGACGATTGCGTACGCACCTTCACGTTGCCAAAGAGTACGCACCGAACCTGGATAACGCGCCACTGGCCCTAGATCAGTACCGGATACATCACGCTGAGGCAGTTGTGCTGGCTTGAGTACGGGCACCGTCTCATCAAGCTTGCTGCGTATGCCGGGCGTAATTTCTTCCAGCCGGTCCAGCATGCCGCGCGCGACGGGGGCAAGAGCTGGCAGACTGTCGCCAAGTCTTTCGCGTGCAGTCGGGATCTTTTCTTCGACTTGCTTGAGCGTTCGAAGTGCAGCATCGGGCGCGGTCTGTGCCATACCAACCAGCCAGCCCAATAGGATCACTGCTGCCCAGATCAGTCCTGCGACCAGGGCCAGCAGTCCAATACCAGCAGCAACCCAGGTGGTACGACGTACCTGAAATATCCCAGGTGCAAACGTTGCCGCATACGCAAGAAGACCGCCTTTATTAATGGTGTAGCGTTGCAGGCTGGGTACGCCCGCGTCAGTCATCATCATGTTTTCTGCCGTGCTTTCTTTTTCCTAGCTCGCTTACCGAGCTTCATGAACGAGGCGGATGTGTTTTGTCACTGACTTGAAGTCTGTATAGGTATTCCCCTCATTGACGAGTCCTGGTTTGAAATACACAAACCAAGCAAAACTCGGATCATGCGTAAATGAATCCGCTGTCCAGTATGCATCTGCCGGTGTTTCAGGGAAGAAGCGGGTATCAATCGCTGATTGGTTGATATTGCGATTCCCCTGAGCCTGTATTTGTGCGACGGAACTACTGTCCTTGATCAGGATTGTCAGCAATTCGTTGTGGGTTGGTAGTCGCCAGCCTGATGAAAAAGCACAACGTGATTCTTGGTTCGCGGCTTTGGAGTATTCACCCTGCGCATAATTCCAGGATCCCTTGCCGCTTTCTATCGACCACACCAGGTTCGTCTTGTTGTCGCGCGTACACGACCAGTCGCTCGGCTGGTTTCCAGGCTTGGGTTGCGCGGGGCAATTGCCTTGGCCAACCACATTGCCGCTCATGCAAACCGGCACATACCGACTCTCCTCAGCCTGTGCAGAAAGCGCCGCCAACAATATGGGGATCAGGAAAATATTTCGCATCGCTATAGCTCCAAGAAAAATCTGAAAGATAGCCACTCACGATTAAGAAATGCTTAAGGAAACACTGAATAAGTCCTACGAGCCGGCCGCAAACCCGCATGACTACGTAGGTATCTTCTAAAAATTGACACTTGTTCAGCGTTTCCATAACCGGGTATGGTCATGTACCCCATTATTAGTTGGTATCACTTTCTCAATCGTCGTCGTGCTCGCGCCCTTTCGAGCGACGATCACGTCGATCGTCCTTGGGTAGGGGCTTGTCGCCCCAGGCCGCACGATACGCCTCGGCAGAAGTGAAACGGCATTTCTTGTTTGCTCCAACTTTGCTCAGCAACAAGGTATTCGGTTTGGCTGGAATGCCGGTATGAGCCTGAATCTGTTCCCTGATTTGATCGCAGGATTCCGCTTGGACCTCAGGGGTGGCGGCATGTACGGTCGTCATGGACAAGGCAAGCAGAATGATCGGGATGGCTTTCATGATTTGATTCCTTGGGTCTGATGGATAAAGGGTGTCACCGCATTTCAAAAGCTTCTTGGTGGAATCTGAACCGGCCTTGCCCGATACGCCCAAGTTCCTGCTTGAGCTTTTCTGCCAAGCCTTGCGGCCCGCAAAACCAGATTTCGGACCGGCGTGAACCATTCTGCGCAGCGGCCACATCGGCAGCGCTCAATGTTTCACCCTGTTGGGCGCCATGAATGTGCAGACGGATGCCAGGCAACGCGGCGCAGTTTGCCTCGAGGCGGGCGACAAAGGGATCATTGGTTCGATCACGGGTGCAGTAGTGGAGATCCGCAGAAACCTTGCTCGGAGTCTGCTGCAATGAATCCAGCCATGCCAGGAAAGGCGTCACTCCAATACCGCCGGCAATCCAGATTTGTTGGGCGCTCGAATCCTGCCGTGCCATGTCGAAGCGACCATAAGGCCCTTCAACCTTGACGGCATGACCGACCTCCAGTCGCTTGCCCAGGGTGCGGGTGTAATCACCCAGCGCCTTGATCTGGAAACTGACGCTCCGATTACCCCGATCCGCACTGGCGATCGTGAAAGGATGTGCCCCCTCTTTCTCATCGAAGGTAATGAACGCAAATTGACCGGGGCGATGGCCACGCCAGTTGTTGTCAAGCTGGCAAGTGACGGTAAGCACATCCGGGGCAGGTTGCTCGATGGCCGTCACGGTCCCGCTGGCGCGGCGTGCTCTCCCGATGCGACCGACCAGCGAGTACAGGGCACCATAAATTCCGGCAGTGCCAAGCAACGCGATGAGAATGCCGACGGGCTGGGTCCAGTAATCAGTCGGGGCAAGCATAGCTGCATGCAGCGCCAGCATCAGATAAAGCACCGGCATTGCCTGATGCACTACCCGCCAGGTTTTATAGGGAAACCGTTTCCATAAGGTGATGACCAGCATCGCCAGCACAAGATAGAACGCCCACTCCCCCATGTCCTTCGCTAGGTCGCGCATCACTTCCAGGAAGCCGGTGAATTGCTCCTTGGGTATGCGGCCTTCGCGGCCGATCATCGCTTTGAGAATGTCGCCGACGACTTCCTCGACCAGCCAATGCACTACGGCGAAGCTCACCCCGAGAATGCCGGCCCATTTATGGGTCAGATAGACTCGATCCATACCGCCCAGCGGGGTTTCGAGCCAGGCGGGACGCGTGGACAAAAACATCGCCAACGACATCAGTGAAATGGATAGAAGGCCACTCAGATAGAGTGCTTCCTGCCGGATAACCCATGGCAGAGTGCCGCCATTGCTACCGCCCGTGGCAACTACATCCATTCCCCAGGCCAGTGAGACGATGGCAAGCAAAGAACCGAGTAAGATTTTCATGTCAGAACTCCTGAAGGATCATTTTTCGGCGGGTTGGATGGTTCCCGTTTGGGGCAAGTCATCTCGGCAGCGTCGTTCGTTGCAGTCAGCAGAGTTGCGCTGATTGCTTTTCGCATAGCCACCGTCGTATTTGTCACGCTTAACGTCCCGCTGCCGCTGGTCGATGACCTCGCCTGTTTGGGGATGCACATACAGCTTGATCCGCCGGCCCGCCTGGTCGATGGCCTTGACCTCATAGCTGCCGCTTTCACGCTCGATCTTCTCGATATTCCGATAGCCGGCGGATTCCAGTCTGGCGTGCACTTCGGGAATCGATAGCCATCTCGCCTTGTCGGTATTGGCAGAACGGACGTCCTGGGCATGACTCGACATGGAGAAGAAAACAGTGGCAAGCAATGCAGTGATGGTTAATGGTCGCATGGTGAAATCCTCCTGCTCTGGAAAGTGTCTGAAAGAGTCATTCTTCGTAATAGCCTTGCTCTGCTGCGGTATGGCAGGCGATACAGTTCGCTTTGGTGCGCACCTCCTTGTGGCGCCACTCCCAGTCAGGCACTTTGCGATGTTCGCTCACCCATTTGGGCAATTCCGTGATGCGTTGTGGAGCAGCCCCGGTGGCAACGCCTTTGAGCAGTTTGCTGCTGTAGCGCTGGCCACCCGCATCACCTGCATTGGCAACGAGATAGCTCGTAATCTTCTCGGCGGTGGCCGGATCGAGGCTGGCGTTATCACCGAAATGCTTGTCCAGTTCGCCCATCATGCGTTGCCAGGATCGCGCCGGGAGCATCGAAGGGGCAAAGGCCAGATGGCAACTGCCACATTCCTCCTTGACAACCGGATCGGCCACCGGGGCAAAGAAATGGCGGTCACCGGACTGGGCACGGGCTAATACAAGGGCAGAAAAGGCCAAGGTCACGAGGCCGATGGCAAGCGGACGATAGGGAATGCGCACGGGGGTCTCCTATGAATGGGATTACTGACCGATCACAAAGGTGAGCCAGTCACCTTTTTCCTGCGGGGTACATTCGCGCCCTAATACTTCGGTGCAATTGCGCTTGAACCATTTTTCAACCTTGGCCGGATCGGTATAACGAGTCGGCGTCACTGACACGGCAACTGGTTCGATGGCTTTTCCGGTCAGCGCCCGACCGGCACCCCGGGTGTCCTTGCCATGACAAGTCGTGCAGGAGGGCGTATCAGGCTTCCCGCCCGAAAAGTTCTGCGTATGCAGGGTTTGGCCGCGTGCCGCTGAAAAGCTTGTTACCTTGGCGGCTGCGGCATACTGAGTCAGCAGGTCTTCGCGCGGACCGGCAAATGTCGCGGTGCTGAGTATCATGGCGACAATTCCTGAGGTGACGACCAATATGTTCTTCATGCGTTTCTCCTGGCGGTTATCGGACTGTGGGACGTACTTTGCGCCCCCCTGTCTGAATGAATGCTGAATCACTTGTTCATCCTGCGTTCAGATTCAAAGCGCTAAAAGATCAGGCTGGAAAACTGTGGAGTTGAAGATGTCGTCGAGAATCACCACCCAATGGCGTCCTGCACTGACAAGCGTTGTCATATTGATGACGCTGGTGATGCTGGGCACGGGAGTCAGTTACGCAGCAGATAACGCCGACCATGACCGTGCCCGCCAAGCCGTCGAGGCGGGGGACGTACTGCCCTTGCGGACGATTCTTGAACGGGTCGAACGCGAGTATCCCGGCCAGGTCATGGAGGTTGAACTCGACCGCGAAAAGGGTGAGTGGGTTTATGAAATCAAGTTATTGCGCAAGGGAGGCGCCTTGATGAAGCTGAAAATTCACGCTCGAGACGGCACCATCCTCGGTTTCAAGGAAAAGAATGACAAGCCGCATCGCCAAGGAGAGCCTCGCTGATGCGCATTCTGGTCGTCGAAGATGAGCTGACTCTAGCTGCACAACTTGTCGAAGGCATCATGTCGGTCGGCTATGTCGTGGATGTCGCACACAACGGGGTCGATGGCCACTTCATGGGGGAGACCGAACCTTACGATGCCATCGTGCTCGACATCGGCCTACCGCAGATGGATGGCATCACGGTTCTCAAGAAATGGCGAGCGGCAGGTCGTACTTTGCCGGTATTGATCCTGACGGCACGCGATACCTGGCGGGAGAAAGTGGCCGGTATCGATGCCGGTGCGGATGACTACCTGACCAAGCCCTTTCACATGGAGGAACTGCTGGCCAGGCTCCGGGCCCTGATCCGCCGTGCCGGCGGTCATGCCAGTACCGAGCTGGTGTGCGGTCCGCTGACGCTGGATACCCGCAGCAGCCGTGCCAGTGTGGATGGAACTGCCTTGACGCTGACGAGCCATGAATACCGTGTGCTCGCCTACCTGATGCACCATCCAGGTGAAATCGTCTCCCGTGCGGAACTGACCGAGCATATTTACGCGCAGGATTTCGATCGCGACTCGAATACGGTCGAGGTATTCATCGCGCGCTTGCGCAAGAAATTACCGCCGGGCCTGATCGAAACCGTGCGCGGATTGGGCTACCGACTCAACAAAGCGCAATGAACTTTGCCCTCTTGCGTAACTCCCTGCGTATTCGTCTCTTGGCGGGGACGCTCGTCTGGATCGTCATCTCGATTCTGGTGGCAGGCTGGGGGCTTGGCCAACTTTTTCATCAGCATGTCGAAGCACAGTTCGATGTGGAGCTAAAGAATCATCTGGATCAGCTAACAGCCCAATTGATTCTCGATGAGCAGAATCAGGCCCAAGTTCGATTGCTTCCGAGTGACCCGCGCCTCAACAAACCCCTGTCCGGTCTGTATTGGCAAATAGACCGGATTGCCGCAGCGGGTGAACTACCCACCAAGGCTGTGTTGCGTTCCCGCTCACTGTGGGATGAAACATTGGCCGTGCCAGCCGATACCCCGGCGGACGGAGAAATTCATCAGCATCGGATTGAAGGCCCCCAAGGGGTTACGCTAAGAGTGGTGGAACGTACCGTCACCATTGACACTCACTCCCTGAGGTTGATGGTTGCGGCCAATGAAAGCCTGATGACAGGACCTATCGCAGACTTCAAAGGCCATCTTTGGTTGGCATTGGGCATACTGGGAATGGGATTGACGTTCGCTGCCTCGATGCAAGTATTCGTGGGACTTGCCCCACTGCGTAGCATGCAGGATGCCCTTGGGCGTGTCAGGCACGGAGATGCCCGAAATATGGAAGGCACCTTCCCAAACGAGATTATGCCGCTGGTGAATGAGTTCAACACGGTGCTGGCGCAAAACGCCGAGGTGGTCGAGCGTGCTCGAACGCAAGCCGGCAACCTTGCCCATGCGCTTAAAACACCGCTGAGCGTCCTCAGCAATGCCGCCAATGCTCCCGAGAAGCGAGATGACGACTTGGCACGTCTGGTCACATCGCAAGTCGATACCGTGCGCAAGCAGGTTGATTACCACCTGAGCCGGGCACAAGCTGCCGCATCGGTACAAGTTCCGGGCATGCGCACCGCCGTTGAACCTGTCATCCGGGGACTGGTACGGGTGATGCAACGGGTGCATGCAGAACGCCATCTCGTATTTGTTGTCATTCCTGATGAAGCTAGTCTGTCATTCCGTGGTGAAGAACAGGATTTGCAGGAAATGCTGGGAAATCTGATCGACAACGCCTCGAAGTGGGCCCAGTCTCGGATCGAAATTCAAGTTAAAGATGATTCCGGCAAGCTCCGGGTGAATATCGATGATGATGGCAAGGGTATCGCCGAGACCGAGCGCGATCATGTACTCAAACGAGGGGTTCGCGCGGACGAGCAGGTTCCCGGTACGGGGCTGGGGCTTGCCATAACCGCCGACCTGGCGCGAATGTACGGTGGTGATTTGGTGTTAGCCAAATCCTCATTGGGCGGGCTTCAAGTCTCGTTGATACTACCGGCAGTTTGACTCTCATTGCACCCACTCGCCAGACTGAAAGTGGCCTCGTGGGGTTCGCTGCAGAAAAGGAAGATTGTGTCGGAATCCATCCAGTGGGATTGGCTTATCACCCCAGGCAACACGGTAGTTTTCGGTAGAAGTGAACCAGCATTTTGTTGTTGCAAACACTGGGTTGTTTGTTCATCCGGCGTTCAGCTTCGATGAGCATAATTGGCCCTGCTGAAAAAGCGATATCGTCAGAATCATTGCCAATTGAATGTTCCCATCAACCATCATCCGTTCTGGAGAATCACCCCAATGAAACCCTACCTTCTCACCGCACTGACTGTGCTGACCCTTGCCGCTGCCGGCCCATCCTTCGCCGCGAACGAAGCCCACGACCATGGCCACGGCACGATGTCCGGCACCTTGCAACTCAACGCCGGCAAGAAATGGGAAACCGACACCCCGCTGCGCAAGTCCATGGGCGAAATTCGCCAGTCGATGGCATCCTCACTGCACGCGATTCATGAGAACAAGCTGACGTCCAAGAGCTACGGGACGCTGGCGAAAAAAGTGGAGGATGCAGTTGGCAATATGGTTGCCAATTGCAAACTCGGCACCCAGGCCGATGAGCAACTGCACCTGATCATCGCCGACCTGCTCGCCGGCGCCGAACAAATGGCGGGCAAGGTGAAGCAGGCCAAGCGCATGGACGGTGCGGTCAAAGTTATCGGCGCACTCGACAACTACGGCAAGTATTTTGACGACCCGGGCTTTCAGCCAATCGCTCACTGAGAAAACGCCAGCAAGTGATAACGCGCCGACCTGCCGGCGCCGATTTTGCTGGCTGATTGTCCACGTCGCGCCGCTCGAATCAGGTGTTGCTCGTTTGAATCACGGCAGGGTCGTCGGCATGCTCCAGAAGAATCCGACGCACGCGGTCCTGCCATAGTTCCTGGAACAACCCCTGCTCATCGATGGTTGCATCGCCTTTAAGGCATTGCGGCATCAGTTCGGCAATCCGTGGATCTCCTGGAACTTTGGACAGGTCAGCCGAGACCTCGATACTTTGTTCAGAGTCCAACCGGGTCAGTCGCAAGCTGCCTGCCTTGATAGGCTGCGAGAAAAATAGTTTGTTGCGGCGGTTAAACTGACCGCCCAACCCACGAAAGCCCGTATCGGCGGTGGCTCCTGTGATCAGGGTTGCGATCGAAGCGATCACCCCGGCAACCCCGGCATCGGGTGGCTCCGCGAAATCGACGCGAATCTCGCCACGAACCGGCAGGTCATCGCCATACAAAGCCGCGAGCGCGGCACGCGTCATAAGGAACGCGGAGGCCACGGTCGGACAACTGTGGCCGGCCAGTCGCACGGCGTCTTCGTAGCGGTAATCAATCAGACCGTCGGCAGCGGCCCCGAGGAAATCGGCGAGTGGATCGCGCAGGCGAATGACGGGCGCGTCGGCAAAGAAATCGGGAAATTGCATTTGCTTACGTTCTTTCGGTTGGCAGTGGAAGGAGGTTTGGATAAGATAGTAACAGTTTACTTACTTAACGAGCGATCCATGACCGCGGCACCGATTCTCAACGCTCCACCTGTCGAGCCCCGCCAGCGCCAATCCGCAGAAACCCGGCGCGAGGAAACCGTCGAGGCGGTGATCGATCTCGCCAGCGAGCATAGCCCGGAAGGTATTACCACGCAGGCCATCGCCACCCGGATCGGCGTCACGCATGGCGCGCTGTTCCGGCACTTTCCGGACAAGGCAGCCATCTGGCGCAGCGTTTTTGACTGGCTGGGGATCCGCCTAGGTCGTGTCGCCGATGCCGCGATTGCTACCGGTGGCACCCCACTCCAGGTACTCGAACGGCTCTTCCATGCGCAGGTGGCCTTTGTTTCCGATCATCCCGGTGTTCCGCGCATCCTGTTCCACGAATTGCAACGCCCGTCCGGATCTCCTTTGCAAGGGTTGGCGCGAACCATCGTCGGTGGCTACCGGGAGCGCATCAAGACCTTGATCCACCGGGCCAAGGATGCTGGCGAACTGCCGACCGGCCTCGATGAAGACACGGCCGCGATCCTGTTCATCGGTACGATCCAGGGCCTGGTGGTGCAGAGCACCCTGTTTGCCGGTGCCTTCGACATGCGCGAAGCCGCACAGCGCATTTTTCCCCTGTTGCTCGACGGTTATCGTGGAGTCAAGTCATGAGTCTTCCTCACAAACGAACACTGGTCCTCGGTGGGATTGCCCTCGCTTTCCTTGTTACCTTTGGCTGGATCATCGCCACCCAGGGGCCGCTGGCGCCCGTCAAGGTGACGCTCGACACGGCCAAGGAAACCCGGCTCGAACGCACGTTGTTCGGCGTCGCCACCGTCGAGGCGCGGCGCAGCCACAGCATCGGCCCGACGCTGGCCGGGCGTGTGGCGCGGGTAATGGTCGATCAGGGCGATGCGGTCAAGGCGGGGCAGTTGCTGGCGGAAATGGAACCGGTCGATCTCGATGCGCGTCTCGCCGCTGGAACCGCATCCGCGGCTGCCGCCGCACAGCGCGTGCAATCGGCCGACGCTGCGCTGGCCGAAGCGGGCAGCCGCGCCAGGCTGGCGAAAAACAGTGCCGACCGCTACGCCGATTTGCGCCAGAAAAACTTCGTCAGTCAGGAAGCCGCCGATGCGAAAGCGCACGAAGCCGCCGCCGCGCAGGCCGCACGCTCGGCCGCCGCCGCCGCGCTGGCCGCCGCCAAGGCAGACGTACGCCGCGCACAATCTGAACTCGCCGGCACGGGCCAGAACCGTGCACATCTGCGATTGACCAGCCCGGTCGCTGGCGTGGTCACGGCGCGCCTCGCCGAGCCGGGTTCGACCGTCGTCGCTGGCCAGTCTGTCGTACAAGTGATCGATCCGGCCAGTTTGTGGTTGCGCGTGCGCATCGACCAAGGCCGTTCGCAAGGTCTGGCCGTCGCTCTGAAGGCTGAAATGACGCTGCGTTCGCGGCCTGGAGAAAAATTCGCTGGACAGGTTGAGCGCATCGACTGGGTGGGCGATGCGGTGACAGAAGAGCGTATCGCGAATGTGGTGTTTGACAGCGCGCCCGCCGGTGTTGCCATCGGCGAACTGGCAGAAGTAACGCTGCGCTTGCCGGCCATCGAGAAAGCGCTGGCGATCCCTGCGGCTGCGCTGCAACGGCAAAGTAACCAAAGTGGCGTCTGGCAAGCAAAGGATGGCCAGGCGCACTTCCTGCCGATCACTGCCGGCGCTATCTCATCGGATGGTTTGGCGGAAATCCGTCAAGGACTCGCCGCTGGCGATATAGTGATCGTGCATAGCGCCAAGGCACTCGCCGACGGCGCCCGCATCAAGCCGGTGGATGCACTGAAATGATCAACCTTGCCAGTCGCGATGTCCTGCATGGCTGGGGTAAGTTCCTGTTTACCGGCATTGGCCTTGGGCTGCTGATCGGCGCGACGCTGACCATGGGCGGCGTGTTTCGCGGCATGGTGGACGACGGCCAGGTGCTGATCGACAATAGCGGTGCCGACCTGTGGGTGGTGCAGCAAGGTACGCTGGGACCATATGCCGAGCCGTCCAGCCTGCGCGACGACGTGTGGCGCGGTATCGCCGGCATCGAAGGCGTGGCGGAAACCGGCAATGCCGCCTACCTGACCATCCAGATGGCGCATAACGGTAAAGACACGCGGGTGATGATCGTCGGCATCGAAGTGGATCGGCCCAACCGTCCCGGCGCGCCGCCTTACCTCATCGCCGGCCGACCGATTTTGCAGGGCCATTACGAAGCCATTGCCGACGAGCGCGCCGGATTGAAGCCTGGCGAGCGGGTGAAAATTCGTCGCCATGATTACAACGTGGTCGGACTGACGCGGCGCATGGTGTCTTCGAGCGGCGACCCGATGATCTTCGTACCACTCAAGGATGCGCAGGAAATCCAGTTCCTCAAGGACAACGATGCGCTGGTGAACGAGCGTGCCCGCACCGCCGCCAACCCAGTCTTCAACCGTCCCGGTGTGCCCGGCCTGCTCGAAGCGGCTCAGGCCAGCGCCACCCAGGCACGCAGTGTGAATACAGTGCTGGTTCGCCTTACGCCCGGCGCCGATCCGGCCACGGTAGCCAACGAAATCCAGCGCTGGAAACGGCTCACCGCCTACACCAAGGCGCAAATGGAAGACATCCTGATCGCCAAGCTGATCGCCACATCGGCCAAGCAGATCGGCATGTTCCTTGTCATCCTCGCCGTCGTCACTGCTGCCATCGTCGCTTTCATCATCTACACCATGACGCTTGCCAAGGTGCGCGAAATCGCCGTGCTTAAACTCATCGGCGCAAAGAACCGCATCATCGCCGGGATGATCCTGCAGCAGGCGCTGGCGCTCGGCGTCATCGGCTTTCTCGTCGGCCGCATTGCCGCCGGGCTGTGGGGACCGGCCTTTCCGAAATACGTGCTGCTGCTGCCGCAGGATGCCATCGGCGGCTTCGCCATCGTGCTGACGATTTGCGCACTCGCCAGTCTCTTTGCCATCCGGGCCGCACTGGCCATCGATCCGGCGGAAGCGATTGGAGGATAAATGGACACGCCCGCGATCAAACTCACTGGTCTGAAAAAACGTTACGGCTCGGGTGACGCCGCCGTCGATGCGCTCAAAGGCGTCGACATGACCATCTGGCCCGGCGAAGTGGTCGGCCTGGTCGGCCCCAGCGGCTCGGGCAAGAGCACGCTCCTGAAATGCCTCGGTGCCGTAATCGAGCCGACCGGCGGGCGCATGGAACTGGCCGGCGATGTCATCTATGAGGATGGCTGGAAAATCCCCGACCTGCGCGCGCTGCGCCGTGACCGCATTGGCTTCATCTTTCAGGCACCCTACCTGATCCCATTTCTCAATGTCACCGACAACGTCGCGCTGCTGCCGATGCTCGCCGGCCAGGACAACGCCGGCGCCCGCAAACGTGCCTTGGAACTCCTTACCGCCCTCGACGTGCAGCACCGCGCCGGCGCGCAAATATCGCAACTCTCCGGCGGCGAACAGCAACGCGTCGCCATCGCCCGTTCGCTCGCCAACCACGCGCCGATCATCCTCGCCGACGAACCCACCGCGCCGCTCGATTCGGAACGCGCGCTGACGGTGATGCGCATCCTCAATGATCTGGCGCGCGAATACCGCACGGCGATCATCGTCGTCACCCACGATGAAAAAATTATCCCGACCTTCAAGCGGATTTATCACATCCGCGACGGCCGGACGCACGAAGAGGCGGGCGAGGGGCGAGTAATCTAAAGCGTGAAAAAATCGGCGCTGGCGGGACGGCGGCATGCCTCATACCGTTATTCTCAGTGGTGCCGTAAAGCTCCGGAAACCAAGTTTCACTCACCCATTCATCATCAAAAGGAGATGGTTATGAAACACACGAAACTAACCCCTATCTACCACTCTTTCATGGCGTTCTGCACGACTCTGGCGTTTGTCGCCACCCCAGCCGGCGCCGCTGACCCCCGCCAATTTGCTGAACTCAAGCCAGCGGCACAGGAAACTCTGCGCCAGGAAATGCTCGACAACCTGATGGCGCTCAACGCGATCATCAGCCTGCTGGCGGGCAATCAGGTTAAGGAAGCCGGTGAGGTCGCGGAAAAAGAGCTTGGCCGCAGCGCAATGGGGAAAAATGCCTCCAAGTCCTTCGAGGCACGGCCTGGGCCGCAAATGCCGCGCGAGATGCATCAGTTGGGTATCAGCGGCCATCTTGCCGCCACTGAATTTGCCAAGGCTGCCGCAAGCGGCGACCGGGACAAGGCGCTGGCGGAACTGTCCGCGGTCATCGGCAGTTGCGTGGCCTGTCACGCCTCGTACCGCACTCGCTGAATCCACACATTTTTCAGATCTGTCGGCCTTCGCTAGCCACCTCGTCCAATTTGCCGTCGCGGATTGATAACGTTGGTTACTTACCGTTTAGAGCATGACCTGAATCTACTCTTGTGTGATCAGCGTTGTGACCCATGCTGCCGATCTGACGCCAGACAAGATTCGCCAGCAACTGGCTCTCCATGAGGAAATCGTCCATTCGACGATCGAGATTCACCTGTGTCCCGACAACCCCGCCGACACCTTGTCGGCGGAGTATTGTTGCTACTGTGAGCCAGGCGTACGGATACGGTCTCGATCTCGTTGCTGAATCTGATCTTTGCTCATGTCACGCACCTGATCCCGCTGCTGGGTTTGGATCTGATCCTTGCTCATGTAACGTACCTGATCCCGTTGCTGGGTTTGGTCGGTCTGGCCGCCACGATATGCACCACTGCCAGATTGGCCGCCGCTGTAACCGCCGCCCATGCCGCCATTACCAAAACCCCCACCGCCACCGCCCCTCGCTTCTACAACTGTGACAGTTACAGCCAACAGACTGCCCATGAGCAGGCTTGCAATATTCACTCTGGATTTCATTACCCACTCCTTCGCAATTGCCCCTGATCCTTGGTTTTCGGGCTCCTCGCCGGGTGTTTGAATACCCCCTACTTCAGCATTCCGCTGGATTTCATGCGGTCACAGGCGTTGGCCCGAGGTACCGGCAAGGTTTTCCCTTGTTCCTTCGCACGCGATTCCATGAGTTGGTGATGCTCTGCCTGATAAGCTTTGCACTCATCATAGGTCTTGAATGACCACATTTTCTGCTGGTGAGTGCTACGCTCTTCAGGCGTCATCAACGACCATCCCGGGGTATTGTTGTTGCTGAAGGCGTAACGCCCACCACCGGGGCCGGGTTGGGACACTGCGGGGAACGCAAGCGAACTGCCAATCACCGCGACCAAGGCATATTTCGTGAGTTTCATGATGGTCTCCTTTTCTGCTCAAACATCTTGCCCCTGACGTTTTCTTTGTAGTCCAGCCATCCTTGAGCTGCCATGTGCAAAGAGAAAGCATTTGTTCAGCATGGTCACAAAATGTTTCCGTCCTGATTGCCGTACAGAAAAACCCCGACCTTGCCGGAGGTGTGGCGAGGCGGGGGAAAAGCCAAATGGCTGTGGGGTGATTGGGATCACGAGAATATTATGAACCGCTAATGGTCTGCCAGAATGTGGTGCGACACTGTGTCGCATCAATAGCAGCGAGGAAGATGTGAAATTGAGGGGGGCGGCATCCATGCTGTTTAACTGCTCGTCTCAACAAACCGTCATTGACTCCATGTCCCCGTGACCGACTGTTCAGGAGTTCGTCGAAATGGAAAGTGGACATTCGACGCCACCAATATCCGAAGGTCCGTTGATCGCAGAACACCTGTCGATCATCTGGCGATGGCTGTACGGCCGGATTGGCCGATGACCCGGAATTGCCCTTCCGGCAGGTTCCAAAGTGAAGCAGCCCTTCAGGCGTCCGGTCTGGGGAGAGGGTGACCGGCAGCAGTTGGCCGATTGTACTCATAGGGCATCGCGCCGGAAAGCAGCCGCACGCCGCCAATTGAAGTGAC
>NZ_FLQY01000034.1 GCF_900089945.1 Candidatus Propionivibrio aalborgensis
CCATATATGCTGTACAGTTTGTCGTATAGACAAAGAGCCGAAAGAATGACGACCAACACGCTTCTCCAATCGGAGAACTTCTCGCTTCGCCAGCAACTGGAAGCCTTCTTGCACGAGGCACGACAGAACGAAGACAAGATGCGCCGGTTTGATCAACTCGAGCGCAAGCTGATCGGCGCCAGCTCACTTCTGGAACTGGTTCACCTGCTGCTGACCGAATACAGGCTCGCGTTTGGAATTGAGTTTGTCACCCTCGCGCTGGTCGATAAGGACTATGAATCCACCCGGATCCTCGAAAGTGCGCATGGCAGCGATGCAGGTTTGAGCGGACTCACGCTTCTCCAGTCGCCCGTTCCGCTGGAAATACGCTATGGAAATGCACGCCATCCTTGCCTGGGAGCGTTCAATTCAGAGCAGCATCAGGGCATCTTCAATGCCCCTGAAGGAGCCATTTCCTCCGTTGCCCTCTTGCCACTTGCCCGTCATGGCGAACTGATCGGCAGCCTCAACTTCGGCAGTGCCAATCCTGATCGCTATGTCCAAGGTTGCGGGACGGACTTCCTTGAACGACTGGCTGAAGTCGTCGCCATCTGCATTGAAAGTGCACTTGCACAGGAACGCTTGAAACTGATTGGTCTGACCGATGTTTTGACCGGCGTACAGAACCGCCGTTACTTCGAACACCGTTGTCATGTGGAAATCAGCCAGGCGCGCCGATACAAGCATCCCTTGGCGTGCATGTTCCTCGACATCGACAAGTTCAAGCGCATCAATGACACGTACGGCCACCCATCGGGCGATGAAGTGCTTAAGAGCGTTGCCCTCGCCATCCAGTCCCAGCTCAGGTCGGGCGATACGATTGCCCGCTACGGCGGCGAGGAATTCGTTGCGCTTCTGCCGCAAGCCGAGTTGCATCACGCTCAGCAAATCGCCGAACGGATTCGCTGCAGCATCGCTGAAAAAGACTTGCGGGCGCTCGATGGTCAGACCATCAGGCTCACCATATCCATCGGGCTGTCCATGCTGCCTGTCGAAGATATGGTCGGCGAAGATCAGCAACTGGCTGACCGGCTGGTGGCTGCGGCCGACAAGGCGCTCTATGAAGCCAAGCACAGGGGACGAAACCAGGTTGTGTGCGATGGAAGCCAGCCGTCGGGTCCGGCACGGTCTACGCCCTGGCGTCGACTGCATGGCCTGTTTTCCTCTTGATTGAGACACACTCCCAGGAAGATTGCAGATCCGCAGTGTTGTGCCGGTCGCGGACCATGCTCCCATTTCGGAAACGTACGTGCAATGCAAAGCACGGATAGGCAAATGACAAGTGATGCCGGCACCAACTCTGCAGCAGGCCGGATTCCGGCTGGCGTATGGGTGCTCGGCTTCGTCAGCCTGCTGATGGATGTTTCCTCGGAAATGATTCACAGCCTGCTGCCCATGTTCATGGTCACGACTCTGGGAGCAAGCGCCCTCATGGTCGGATTGATTGAAGGTCTGGCCGAGTCCACCGCGCTGATCGTCAAAGTATTCTCCGGCGCCTTGAGCGATTACCTCGGTAAGCGCAAAGGACTGGCAGTTTTCGGATATGCGCTTGGCACACTGACCAAACCACTGTTTGCTGTCGCCGCTTCAACCGGCGTCGTGCTGACGGCGCGCCTGCTGGATCGCATCGGCAAGGGCGTGCGAGGCGCTCCGCGCGATGCACTGATCGCCGATATCACACCGACACACTTGCGCGGTGCCGCGTATGGCTTGCGCCAGTCCCTCGATACGGTCGGCGCCTTCCTCGGCCCACTTCTGGCGGTTGGACTGATGCTGCTCTGGGCAGACGATTTCCGCGCGGTTTTCTGGGTCGCAGTGATTCCCGGCGTGATGGCCGTCGCCCTGCTCTTTTTTGGCTTGCGCGAACCGGAGCAACAGCAGACTGGCAAACGAACCAACCCGATTCGCCGTGAAAACCTCGCACGGTTGGGCGCATCCTATTGGTGGGTTGTGGGTGTTGGTGCCGTGTTCACGCTGGCGCGCTTCAGTGAAGCCTTTCTGGTGTTGCGTGCCCAGCAGAGCGGTATCCCCATGGCCCTGGTGCCATTGGTGATGGTGGCCATGAATGTCATCTATGCGCTTGCTGCTTATCCCTTTGGCAAGTTGTCCGACAGTATGAGCCACGTCAGGCTGCTGGCGATCGGCTTGGCGGTGTTGATCTGCGCCGACCTGGTTCTTGCCACCAGCGACCATTGGGCTGTCGTGCTTGCGGGTGTCGCGTTGTGGGGAATCCATATGGGCATCACGCAAGGTCTGCTCGCCACGATGGTGGCTGATACGGCGCCTGCCGATCTGCGCGGCACAGCTTTTGGATTCTTCAATCTGGTCAGCGGAGTCGCCATGCTCATTGCCAGCGTACTCGCGGGCTTGCTATGGGACCGCTACGGCGCTACCGCCACATTCCATGCCGGTGCAATTTTTTGTCTCATCGCATTGGTCGGAGTGATTCTTCGGCCGAACGCCCGAAGCCTGAAATGAGACGTGTGGAAAATGTTTGCGGCCAACCGCTACGGTCGCTGCGTCCTGGTCTGCGTCGGCAGGGCAGGGAACCACTCGGCAAATAGACTCAAGTCCAGGCTTTCCTCCACGGCATCGGTCAAGCGATCCAGATCCTGTTCGCGCCGCTGATGCGGATCGAAGGTGGACGTCGGCTTGTGTCCGGCCCAGGCAAGCAGCGCCGCGAGCGCTTCCGGCGCATCGAACAAGCCGTGACAATAAGTGGCCAGTATCTTGCCGTCATCAGACAGTGCGCCGTCCGGCTTGCCGTCGAGCAGTGCCGCCGGTTTCGTCAGCGCCGCACCCTGCGTCACGCCCATGTGGATCTTGTAACCGGCGACGCTTGCTGTGCCCGACAGCGCCAGCGTTCCGCTGACGTTCTCCAGCGTCTTCTCCGCTGCCAGCGTCGTCTCATAGTCGAGCCAGCCGAGGCCGTTGATGCTGCACGGTTCGCCTTCCAGACCCAGCGGATCGTGCAAAGTCCGGCCAAGCATTTGCAAGCCGCCACAGATCCCGATCACTTTCCCGCCATACCGCAGATGACGGCTAATGGCCTCGTCCCAACCCTGCGTTCGCAACCAGGACAGATCGGCTTGCACGGCCTTTGAGCCGGGCAGAACGATGAGATCGCACGGTGGGGGTCGGTCGTTGGGGCCGATAAAACGAAAGTCGACTTCCGGGTGGAAACGTAAGGGATCGAGATCGTTGTGATTCGAAATGCGTGGGTAGGCCGGCGCGATAATGCGCAATTTCGTTGCCTTCGCGTCCTTGTCTTCGACTCCCCGCGGCAGCGCATCCTCGGCGTCGAGGTAGAGTCCGTGCAGATAGGGCAATACGCCCAACACCGGTTTTCCGGTGCGCTCTTCGAGCCAACGCAGGCCGGATTCGAGCAGGCCGATGTCGCCGCGAAAGCGATTGATCACAAAGCCCTTCACCCGCGCTTGCTCAGAAGCGGAGAGCAGATCGAGCGTGCCCACCAGATGGGCGAAAACACCGCCACGATCAATGTCGGCAATCAGGATCACCGGACAATCGACGGCCTCGGCAAAACCCATGTTGGCGATATCGCGATCGCGCAGATTGATTTCGGCCGGGCTGCCGGCGCCTTCAACCAGCACACACTCATATTGGGCGCACAAACGTTCGTAGGATTCGAGCACTGCCTTCATCGCACGCGGCTTGTACTCGTGGTAATCGCGGGCGTCGAGATCGGTCAGCGCCTTGCCGTGGATAATCACCTGCGCGCGCTTGTCGGTGGCCGGCTTCAGCAAGACCGGATTGAAGTCGGAGTGAGGCGCCAGGCCGGCCGCCAGCGCCTGCAATGCCTGCGCACGGCCAATCTCGCCGCCATCGACCGTCACCGCCGAATTCAGCGCCATGTTCTGCGGCTTGAACGGCGCGACGCGTACGCCACGGCGGTGCAGAATGCGGCACAGCGCAGCAACCAGCGTCGTCTTGCCGGAATCGGAGGTACAACCCTGAACCATCAGGGTGGGGGTTCTTGTTGTGCTGTTCGGTGCGCTTTTGGGTGCGCTGTCAGGGGTAGTGAGGGCGTTATTCATCGTAAAATCCAATTCTTGTGGCCCGCATTTTCTCACGCCTGCACTGCATTACTCCCACCTGATTTTTTTGCTCGTGCTTTCTCTCACTCTTCGGGCAATCAACCAATGGATTCCCCCATGCCGAAACACCTGTTCGTCATTGCTTGGCTCGCCGCTTTCCGGCTCTCCCATGCCGATGTTTCAGTGATTGACGACACGGGCGCCACGGTGCGTCTGGCACAACCAGCCCTGCGGATTGTCAGTCTGGCCCCGCACGCAACCGAGACACTGTTCGCTGCTGGCGCCGGTGAACATATCGCCGGCACGGTCGAATACAGCGACTACCCGGAAGCCGCGAAGAAACTGTCACGCGTCGGCGGCTATTCGCGTTTCGATCTTGAAGCCGTCGCGGCGCTCAAGCCCGACCTCATCGTCGCCTGGCAGAGTGGCAATGCTGCAGCGCATGTGGAGAAGCTGCGCGCGCTGGGTTTCCCCCTCTATATCTCGCAACCCAATCGAATTGAAGATGTGGCCAGCGAACTCGAACGCCTCGGCATACTCGCCGGCACCAGTACTGTGGGCAACGCTGCCGCCAAACAATTTCGCGAACGCTTGGCGGGGCTGCAGAAACGCTACGCCCAACGCCCGACGGTGCGAACGTTCTATCAGATCTGGAAACAACCGTTGATGACCATCGGCGCCAAACAGATCATCTCCGCCGTTGTAAGTCTGTGCGGCGGTGAGAACGTGTTCGCCGGACTCGAATCCTTTGCGCCGACGGTCACTGTCGAAGCCGTGATTGCCGCCAATCCCGAGGCCATCGTCGCCAGCGGCATGGGCGAATCGCGCCCCGAGTGGCTGGATGACTGGAAACGGTGGACGTCAATTACCGCCGTCGCGCGCGACAACCTCTTCTTTGTCCAGCCGGATTTGATCCAGCGTCATACGCCGCGCCTGCTGGACGGTGCCGAACGCCTCTGCCAGCACCTGGAAACCGCGCGCAGCCGCAGACAGACGACGCAATAGGAGAGATCAGCTTCCATCGCTTCCCTCAAGAGCGCAAATCGTATCCATCGCACGGTGGTATTTCTCGATGCGGTCATAATCGTGAGCCGTCGGATGCGCGATGCGTGACAGATCGCTGTTGTCGCGAAGGTCAGCGAGTTTCACCCGCCGGCCAATTGGGTTTGACGCCGCACGCAGGACGAATTCCTCGTAGGATTCGTCAACGCGTCTTGTTACAGAATCGATTGCCTCAAGCACCTGCTCGGAAAAACCCTCTGCACGAAGCATCTCAAGCGATACACCACAATCCTCAACGACATCATGCAGTACAGCGGTGATCCTTTCGTCGCTTGTTGACAGAGACAGCATCATCCGGAGCGGATGCAACACATAGGGTGCGTCTGCCTTGTCTAATTGGCCCTCATGCGTTTCTGCTGCAATCACAATCGCTCGCTCAAGCGTACTCATTTTTTGAACCTCCTTTGACGCTCAACGCGCGGCTTCAGGGGCTGCACCGCAGTATTGGGCCGCTCTCACTCGTAGTGTGTCCACATGCGAAGCACTCGAACCACGCGCTTTTTGCTGAAGGCCTCATAGACCAGGCAATGCTGAATGTTGATACGCCTTGAATAGGCACCGGCCAAATCGCCTACGAGCTTTTCGAATGAAGGTGGGTTCTGAAACGGGTCGGCGGCAAGGGCGACCAACAGTCCTTGTGCTTTGGCCTTCAGGCCGGCCGCACCCAGCTTCTTCGCATCTTTCACGGCATGCTTCGAAAAGACTACCTTCCAGCTCACCAGTCAAGTTCCTTGGCACTTTTGCCAAGCGGCTCGGCCATGCCCTCCTTGATGGATTCACGCATACCTGGAATCGAGAGCAGAGAGAGCGTTTCTTGAATTGCCTGCCAATCCTCAGTGGATAAAAGAACGGCGCTCGCTCGTTTTCCGGCAATGTGGATTGGCTGATGCGACTCAGCGGTCTGGTCAATGAGGCGATACAGATTGGCGCGTGCTTCGCTCGCAGTGAGGGTAGCCATTGTGGGTCTCCAAAACCCCGATGGTACGTATTTACGTACGCTTGATCAATTTGCGAATCAAGAGACTCAATGTCTGAGCAAATAGTTTCACTTTGCGCCCAGTGCCCTGGCAGCCATGTAGGCTCCGACAAGCAACATTGCGACGAAGAACCACTTACGGAATGTTTGAGGTTCAAGCTTGTCTCGAACGGTCTGGCCGATAAACATGCCTGCAAGTGCCGGGACGACTGCAGCGGCCGAGCCCAGTGCGAGACCTTGGGTAAAACCGCCTGCGGCACCAAGGCCGGCGGCAAGCGCCACCGTGGATACCGTGAACGACAAACCCAGCGCCTGAATGAGTTCGTCCTTCGTGAAACCAAGGGCGCTCAAGTAAGGAACGGCTGGCACGGCGAACACACCGGTAGCGCCTGTGAGCACGCCGGTGATGCAGCCAACGACAGGCCCAAGTATGGCCTCTTGCCGCGCGGGCACAGAGAGGCGCGGCAAGAACAGCCCGGCCAACGCGTAGATCGCCAGCACCGAGCCCAGCGCAAGCGAGGGCCAACGCGAACTGTTGCCCGTAAGGAAACCGATGCCGATCGCCGTGCCCATGCACACGAAGAGCATCATGACAAGGAGACGACGTGCAATGCGACCGAACGCGGGGCCTGCTGCGAGCTGCCAGATATTGGTGACTATTGATTCGGCACAATGAAGAATGAACTTTCTGATTATGCTGATGTCGAATTGCGATGG
>NZ_FLQY01000035.1 GCF_900089945.1 Candidatus Propionivibrio aalborgensis
CCTGAGCATCGGCTACTTCGCCCAGCAGGAACTCGACGTTCTGCGTCCCCTGGACAATCCGCTGGAACACATGGTGCGCATGGCCAGGGAAGGCTTGCCCGCCGGGCAGAGTGGTCGCGAGCAGGATCTGCGCACTTTTCTTGGCACCTTCAATTTCAGCGGCGACATGGTCAAGCAGCCGGTCGGCACCCTGAGCGGCGGCGAAAAGGCGCGTCTTGTGCTGTGCATGATCGTCTGGCAACGCCCGAATCTGCTGCTGCTCGACGAACCGACCAATCACCTCGATCTGGCGACTCGCGAAGCCCTGTCGATGGCGCTCAACGAATTTGAAGGTACGGTGATGCTGGTCAGCCACGATCGCTCGCTGCTGAGGTCGGTGTGCGACGAGTTCTGGCTGGTTTCGCACGGTGGCATCGAACCCTTCGATGGCGACCTCGACGACTACCAGCGCTATCTGCTCGACGAAGCCAAACGTTCACGCGAGGCCTTGAAAGCGTCCCTGAAGGAAGTGAAGGAAGTCGCTACACAAGCGCCGCCTGCCGCAGTGGCCAGCAAGAAGATTTCGCCCGTTCTGAAAACCTTGAAGCGCGACCAGGGAAAGCTCGAACAGTCGATGCTCGACCGGCAAACCCGGAAACATTCACTCGAAGCGCGCCTGTCCGCGCCGCTGCCGGCGCAGGAAATCAGCGAGCTCGGCCTCGAGCTGAAGAAGATCGACGAGGAACTGGCCGAATACGAAGAGCGATGGCTGGCGCTATCGGAGCAGATCGAGGCTGAAGAAGCGTAGTTTGGTCTCGCTCCCGTTCAGGGTTCGATCCTGACTTTAAGTATCCGGCACAGTCGGGCAGCCGCTTCCTCAATCAGCGATTCGGCGTCCTGCATGCACTGAGCCAGTGAGAGCGGCCGCTGGCAAATGCTCAGAGTAGCGTTGATTCCGTGCGCCAGAACGTCGTCCGCGCCTTCGCCCAGCCCGCCTGAAATGCAGAATACAGGCACGGAGAATTGCCTGGCGACCCTGGCCACGCCAACCGGCGCCTTGCCGAACGCCGTCTGATAATCCGTTTGCCCTTCGCCAGTGATGACGAAGGCGGCGCCTTTGACGATCTCGGCAAAGTTCACAGCGTCCAGAACGATGTCGACACCTGGCTTCAGTACGGCCGGCGTAAAGAACATCAGGCCGGCACCCAGACCTCCGGCGGCGCCCGCGCCGGCCATGTCCGCGACATCCCGTTCGGTGGCCGCCCGGGCACAACCGGCAAAACGGCTCAGCGCGGCATCGAGTTGCTGCACCATCTCCGGTGTTGCACCCTTTTGTGGGCCGAATACGGCGGAGGCGCCGCGCGCGCCGCACAGCGGGTTATCCACGTCGCAGGCCACAGTAATTTCGGCTTCCTTCAGCCTGGGATCCAGTCCCGAGATATCAATGTGCGAAAGCCCGGCCAGCGCGCCGCCGCCGGGGGGCAATTCCGTTCCATCTGCCGCCAGAAACCGGACGCCGAGCGCACGCGCCATGCCGCTGCCGCCGTCGTTGGTGGCGCTGCCGCCAATGCCGACAATGATTCGCCGCAAGCCGGCGTCCAGCGCCGCGCGGATCAGTTCGCCCGTGCCGTAAGTGCAGGTGATGCGCGGGTCGCGCTGCCCGGCAGCGACCAATGTCAGCCCTGATGCCTCTGCCATTTCGATCACTGCCGTAGTGCCGTCACCGAGAACTCCCCAGCGGGCCAACCGGGCTTCGCCCAGCGGCCCGCTGACCGGCGCTTCCTTCATTTGCCCGCCGGTGGCGCTGACCAGTGCTTCGACCGTACCTTCGCCGCCATCGGCAATGGGAATCTTGCGAACCAAGGCCTTGGGGAATATCTTCAGTACGCCGCGCTCCATCGCCGCGGCCACCCCCAGTGCCGATACGCTGCCCTTGAATGAGTCCGGTGCCACAACAATACGCATATCAACCCGATCCGAAATGTGTTGTTCCCGATCAACCGAAGATCGTGATTTTCAAGCGTTGAAGGTACCCGAGATTTTTCCACCAGCGCACTCCATTGTCGCGAAAACGCTTGCCGGAATCGGTCAGTGTTAGCATCCGGGCGCCGAACCCGGTGGCGCCGGCGTCCGCGACAAAGCCGGATCGCATGAGGTACTTGGCGATCGCCGGCGGCACCTGTTGGCCATCAAGCACCCAGAGTGTTCCGAAGCCACAGTCATCGCCCGGCAGCATCAGCAGGGGCCGGTGCGTACCAATGTGTCTCAGCACGTCGAGCGTCTGCGCCCGGGTGGGGATGAAGTTCGTTGGCGAGGAGTCCATGATGCATTCCGATTGTACCTTTCCGGCTGTCAAAATGCAGGGGGCATTTGCAGGCGTCGACAATCGCTGCAAACGAGCGCTGAACCAGATTACGAACTTTCGTGCCGAAACGGGTTCGAACCGACTCGGCAGTCGAGAAGCATCCGTACCAGAACTCATTCATGGAGGTCAATGATGGAACAGAATGTCCACAACATGAATAATCTCTTTGCTCAACTCGGAAAACCAAGCAATGACTCGGACATTGCCCGGTTTCTGGCGACGCATGGTCCGTTGGCCAACGAAGTCCCGCTTCACGAAGCGCCTTTCTGGACACCCTCCCAGGCGGAATTCCTGCGCGATGCCGTTTGCGAGGATTCGGATTGGGCGGAAGTCGTGGATGAGCTCAATGCCGGGTTGCATGCCCGGCAGTAGTTTGGCGATGCAGCACGCTTGAGGGGTGAGTGGCAGATTTCAAGGTGAGCCCACCGTTGCAACGAGCAACGACGACGTCGACGACGAAAGACGGCCCAGAGCGAAAAGACCAGAGTATTATTTCGAGAGTTTTGTGCGCCTAGCCACACTTCTCACGGAATAAGCCCGGATGATTTCTCAGTATCTCGCACGGCTCTCGCTTAAAACCAGAATCACTCTTGGTAGCCTTGCAGTCTTTCTGGTCAGCATTTGGGTACTCACCTACTACACCAGCCAAACGCTGCGTGAAGATATGCGCCACTTGCTGGGCGAACAGCAGTTCGCCGCGGTTTCCTTCATCGCGGCGCATACCGATGCTGAATTCCGGTACCGACTGAGCGCATTGGAAGAAGTCGCCGCAATGATTGCGCCGGCTCTGCTGGAGGGCGGGGACGCCTTGCAGACATGCATGAATCAGCAACCGATCCTGAACCAACTATTCAATGGCGGGGTTTTTGTTCTGTCGGCCGACGGCACGGCGATTGCCGACACCGTGCTGGCGACGGAACGAATCGGTCTTAACTACATGAACAATCCCGATACGGCTGCCGTCTTCAAGAACGGAACGGCAACGATAACCCGGCCGCTCATGGGCAGAAAGTTGATGAGCCCGGTGTTTGCGATCAATGTGCCGATTCGCGATGCCGGGGGCCGGATGATCGGCGCCCTGGTGGGAACCGTGAATCTCGGCAAGCCCAATTTTCTGGATCAGATTTCAGGGCAGCGCCACGTCCGTTCCGGCGGCTATCTGCTGCTGGTTGACCCGCAATCCCGGCTGATCGTGACCGCCACCGACCCGCGCCGCATCTTGGAAGCGCTGCCCGCGCCAGGGGTTAATCCGGCAATAGATCGCTACATTGGTGGCGAAGAAGGCACCGGCATCCTGGTTAGTCCCGCAGGTGTGGAAGTGTTGGTCGCGGTCAAACGCGTTCCGAGCGCAAACTGGTATGTCGCACTTGTGCTGCCCACTGCGGAAGCTTTTGCGCCGATAAGCGCAATGCAGCAGCGCACGCTGATCGCGGCGATCCTGCTGACTCTGCTTGCGGGCGGGCTGATCTGGTGGATGCTGAGGCGCCAACTGGCGCCGATGTTGGCTGCGGTGAAAACGCTGGCTATGCTGTCGGCGACAAATCTGCCACACCAGCCCTTACCCATCGACCGGCAGGACGAAATCGGTGACTTGATTGGCGCGTTCAATCATCTTATTGAGACTTTGCGTCAGCGAGAGGAGGCGCTGGCCAAAACGCATGAGGAGTTGAGCCGCAACAGTGAATTTCTGTCACGCACCAATGCAATGGCCAGAGTCGGCGGATGGGAAATTGATTTGTTCAGCGACAAACTCTATTGGACGCAGGAAACCTACCGCATCCGTGAGATCGATCCATCGGTCGAGCCGGAACTGAGCGTGGGCATCCGTTGCTATGCGCCGGAAGCCCAGCCGAAGCTCCTCGCTGCCATAGAGGCTTGCCGTACACATGGTACGCCCTACGATCTGGAGCTGCCGTTCATTACGGCGAGCGGGCGGCACATCTGGGTTCGCACCCAAGGTTTTGCGCACACCGAAAACGGCAAGGTGACGAAGCTGCGCGGCTCGTTCCAAGACATCACCGAGCGTAAGCTGGCCGAGCTTGAAATCAAGAACCTCAACAACAGCCTTGAAGAACGAGTGCGCCAGCGTACCGCCGACCTCGAAACCGCCAATCAGTTGCTCAAGCAGGCGAAGCTCCAGGCCGAGGCAGCCAACATTGCCAAGAGCGCCTTCCTCGCCAACATGAGCCATGAAATCCGCACACCGATGAACGGCATCATCGGCATGGCCAACATCCTGCGTCTGGAAGGTGTCACCCCAAAGCAAGCACAGCGGCTCGACACGATTGATACATCCGCCAGGCATCTGCTAAACGTCATCAATGACATCCTCGACATCTCGAAGATCGAGGCCGGCAAGTTGGTGCTTGAGGAAGCGCCGGTCACCGTTAACAGCCTGCTGAAGAACGTCGTTTCCCTCCTGTCCGAACGCTGCCGGGCCAAGGGAATCAAGTTGCTGGTCAAGAACGAGCCAGTCCCGCCCAACCTCTATGGCGATCCCACCCGTTTGCAGCAGGCATTGCTTAATTACGCAAACAACGCCGTCAAGTTCACCGAAAAGGGAGCCGTGACATTGCGCGTCCGCAAGCAGGAAGAGACAGTCGAATCGACTACGGTGCGCTTCGAGGTGACTGATACCGGTATCGGTATCCCTGCAGAGACTATGCCCCGGCTCTTTAGCGCCTTTGAGCAGGCTGACAATTCCATGACCCGAAAATACGGTGGCACCGGCCTTGGCCTGGCGATCAACCGCCGTCTGGCCGAACTGATGGGCGGCGACACCGGCGTCGAGAGCACGCCGGGAGTTGGCAGCACCTTCTGGTTTACCGCGAAGCTCAAAAAGAGCACGGCGGCAATCGAGACCATGCCGGAGACGGAAGCGGATGCGGAGGCGCTGATCCGGCAACGCTATTCCGGCCAGCACATTCTGGTCGCCGACGATGAACCGATTAACCTCGAGATCGCACGAATTCAGTTGGAGGGCATTGGGCTTGTCGTGGACACTGCGCAGGATGGCGCCAAGGCCATCGCACTGGCACAAAGCAATATCTATGCGGCCATCTTCATGGATATGCAGATGCCGAATACAAATGGGCTGGAAGCAACGCAGAGGATACGTCAACTGCCCGCATGCCGGGATACACCCATCATCGCCATGACGGCCAACGCCTTTGCTGAAGATAAGGCGCAGTGCCTTGAGGCGGGAATGAACGATTTCCTGATCAAGCCTTTCAATCCAGAAGAGATGTTTGCGGCGTTGCTGCGCTCCCTAAATCGGTGCGCTGGATAACCTAAAACCTGCGACAGTATGATTTCGGCAACTCCTCGGCAGATACCGGATCGACAGAAATCGGTGCGTATCACCAACGACCACCCGGGTCTTTCGGCGGAAGACAAAAGAAGACGCGACAGGCACATCGCAAGTCGTTGATACGAGTCCTTGGCAACTGTATCCTGCGACCCTGTCGGCGTCACGCGACAAGGACTTGAACCTGTTTCCAGTAAAGAATGGAATGCGCATGAAAATCAAACAGAAAAAGATGGCTGTCGTGTTGCTCGGCGCCGGACTCTTTAGTCTGGCCGCAGCGCCGGTGTTTGCACAGCAGAAGAATCCCGAACGCAATGTCTACTATGGCGAAACGCACTTGCATACGAGCTGGTCGTTTGACGCGTACGCATTTGGCGACACGCAGACCGGGCCGGAAGGCTTTTACCAGTACGCGACCGGAAAGCCGACCTTGCACCCTGGAGGCTACCAGGTGACGATCACCAAACCGCTGGACTGGGGGGCGGTGACCGAGCATTCGGAGTACATGGGAATCATCCAGGAGGCGATGGATCCGGAATCACCGCTGCGCAAGAGCTCGCCGGTCATGGCCAGGGTCCTTGAGGGCGGCGTCAAAGCCGATCCCTTGCTCGCCTTCAAGTTGCTGTCGGTCACCATCGCCAAGGGGGATACGATCAGGCAACTCAGCAATCCTGCAGTGGTTGCGCCGGTCTGGAAACGGATTGTCGACATCGCCGACAAATACAACCAGCCGGGCAAGTTCACGACCTTTGCCGCTTACGAGTGGACCTCGACGCCGGATTCGAAGAACCTGCACCGCAACGTGTTCTTCCGGGATTCGAAGAAGGTGCCGGAGGTGCCGTTTTCGCCCCTGGATTCGACCGATCCGCGCGATCTCTGGAGCTGGATGGACAAACAGCGTTCGGCTGGCAACGAGCTGCTGGCGATTTCGCACAACGCCAACTTGAGCAACGGCTTGATGTTCCCGACCGAGGTCGATCACACCGGCCGGCCGATCGACCGGGCGTGGGCGGAGTCGCGGATGCGCAACGAGCCGCTCACCGAGATGAAGCAGGTCAAGGGCCAGTCGGAGACGACGCCGGGACTTTCGCCGAACGACGAGTTCGCCAATTACGAGGTTTTCGTCTGGCACCTCCTGGGCAGGCCGGGCCCGCCGCCGCGCGAGTACGGCAGCTACGTCCGGCAAGCCTACAAGGACGGCATCACGATGGAGCAGGCGCGCGGCTTCAATCCGTACAAGACCGGCGTCGTCAGCGGCTCCGATTCGCATGTCAGCGTCGTGCCCTACCGCCAGAAGAACTTCTTCGGCGTGCACGGCACCGTCGACGATACGATCGAGAAACGCATCAATGGCGCCACTGTGCTCGGGCTCAACAGTCTTTGGGTCACCCCTGCCGGCCTGAGCGCGGTCTGGGCCGAGGAGAACACGCGCGAGGCGATCTTCGACGCGATGAAACGCAAGGAGACCTACTCCACCAGCGGCGTGCGTATCCCGGTGCGCTTTTTCGGTGGTTGGGGGCTGGATGCTGGATTGTTCAAGCACAAGGAGTGGGTCAAGGCGGCCTATGCCACGGGTGTGCCAATGGGTGCCGATCTGCTCAAGCCGGCAAGCAAGGCGCCCTCGTTCGTCGTCTGGGCGACGAAGGATCCGGACAGTGCCAACCTCGACCGCATGCAGATCGTCAAGGGCTGGAGCATCAACGGGCAGTCGTTCGAGAGGATCTATGATGTTGCCTGGGCGGGGACACGCAAGCCCGATCCGGCCACCGGCAAGGTGCCACCGGTCGGTTCGACGGTGGATCTCACGAAAGGCACTTACACCAACAGCATCGGCGCGGTGGAATTGAAAACGGTATGGACGGACCCCGATTTCGATCCAGCTCTCGACGCTTTCTATTACGTTCGTGTGCTGGAGATTCCGACGCCACGCTGGAGCACCATGCAGGCCTTGAAGCTGGGCAGGGTGCCCCCGAGCGGCACCGGATTTTCCGCAATCATCCAGGAGCGTGCTTGGAGCTCGCCGATCTGGTACACCCCCAGTGCACAGGCGCGCAAGGCTGCCAAGCCAGGCGTGACCATCGCCGATCTGGGCAAGCGGGGCGCAACGGCGCTTACCGATCAGCAACTCAAGGAGCTGATCGTCGGCAAGACGGTGAAGGTGCACAATACGGTCACCGGGCAGAACTTCGAGATTCTCCACGGAACCACCGGCCGGCGCCTGATCACGGCAATTGACGGCAAGGCAGCCGATTTGCGCGGGGCGGGCGAGATGATGCACGGCGGCGACCTCGACTACGCGATTCGCGACGGGCGTCTGCGCACGGACATCAACGGTACCGAATTCAATGTGGTTGTCTACAAGCTGGGCGACAAGTACCTGGCGGCGCGCAGCAACGAATTCGGTTACGCGAATTACGAGGTCGAGCCGCTGAAGGAATGAGCGTGAGTTCTGCATTACCCGGCGGTCCGCAGCCATCCCGTGTGCGGCGCTGGCTGAGCGAGCCATTGCTGCATTTTCTGGTGATCGGCGGTGCGCTGTTCGCCATTTATGGCGCACTCAACCCGCAGACTGCTGCTCCATCCCAGGCCAATCAGATCCGGCTCACGCGAGAGGATCTGCGCCAGATGACGATGGTGTGGGCGGCGAAGTGGCAGCGCCCGCCGACGCCGGAGGAGATGCACAGCCTGATCGAGAACAAGATTCGCGACGAAATCCTCTACCGCGAGTCGCTCGCGCTCGGCCTCGACCAGAACGACACCATCGTCCGCCGCCGCCTGGCGCAGAAGATGGAATTTCTTGCCGAGGACACGTCGGCGATTGGCGATCCCTCTACCGCGGAACTTAAGGCATGGTTCGAACAGAACCGTTCGAACTTTGCCTTGCCGGGCCGGATATCGTTCCGCCACGTGTACTTTTCACCCGACCAGCGAGGCCTCGGCGTGCGGGATGCTGCCGTCGATGCGCTGGAAAAGCTTGTCGACAAGCCCGCCGATTCGCCCGTGGCAGCCGACATCGGCGATCGTTTCATGTTCCAGGACTACTACGCTGACCGTGCGCCGGAGCAGGTGGCGAGCGTGTTCGGAACGGCGTTCGCCCAGTCGCTGTCCGGACTCAAGCCGGGCGACTGGCTGGGGCCCATCGAATCGGGGCTGGGGTGGCATCTGGTGTTCGTCGATTCGATCACCCCGGGACGGGTGCCGATGTTCGAGGAGATCGAGCCGGAGGTGAAAGCCGAATGGATCAACGCGCAACGCGCCGAAGCCAGGCGCAAGATGTTTGCCGCGATGCGCGCGCGCTACGAAGTCGTGCTGCCGCCGCCGGATGACAAGGACGCTCCGGTTGCCGGAACGGAATCGAGCGTGAAAACTCGATGAACGGCACCCGATGAACTGTGGCAGGCGCGTCCTGTTGCTGTTGCGCTGGTCGTTGCTGAGCGCGCTGGTCATGGCCTGGATGCCGTTGCCAGGCGCCTGGGCGCACGAAATCCGCCCGGCGTATCTTGAAATCAACGAGATCACGCCGGGCCGCTACGACGTTTTGTGGCGCACGCCGGTGCTATCGGGAAGGCAGTTGCCGATTGTGTTGAAGTTTGCCGAGGGTACGCGCAACGTCACTGAACCGTCGTTGCGGGAGCTTCCCGATTCGCTGCTGGAGCGCCGCGTGATCGAATTGCCCGGCGGACTCGCCGGCACGCGAATCGATATCGTCGGACTGCAAGCCACGATTACCGATGTGTTGGTGCGCGCGCAAATGCTCAACGGCACGCACTCGACAACGCTCGTCCATCCCTCGCAGCCATGGCTGGAAATCGCCGCGGAGCGCGGCTGGCTCTCGGTCGTCGGCGCGTACCTTCGGCATGGCATCGACCATATTCTGCTCGGCTACGACCACCTGCTGTTTGTCTTCGCACTGATGCTCATCGTGCGCCGGACACAGGCGTTGCTGTGGACGATCACCGCATTCACGCTCGCGCATTCGATCACGCTGGCGCTCGCAACGCTTGGCCTGGTGCATGTGCCCGGACCGCCGGTCGAAGCCTCCATCGCCCTCTCGATACTGCTGCTCGCGTGCGAGATCGTACGCCTACAGCGCGGCGAAGCGAGCTTGACCTCGCGCTGGCCATGGCTGGTTGCGTTCTGTTTCGGATTGCTGCACGGGCTCGGATTCGCCAGCGCACTGGCCAGCATCGGCTTGCCGCGCGGCGACATCCCGCTCGCGCTGGTCGCCTTCAACGTCGGTGTCGAACTCGGTCAGCTGGCGTTCATTGCCGTGGTCCTGGCGCTCTTCGCTTTGGCCCGGCGGATCAGGCTTGCGGTGTCGTTGGAGCGCTACGCGCGCCCGGCTGCACCGTACGCGATCGGCATCATGGCCTCGTTCTGGTTCTTCGAGAGGCTGGCGAGTTTCTGAGCACGTATTTCTCTGTCCAGTCCGCATTCTCTGCGCCCGATACTGTTCCCGGATCGGAGTTCAGCATCGGTTTGGGATGGCTTGCAATTGCCGCTTGCGGGTTTTTGCGAAGCGCTGCATCATGCTAGCCGCGCAACGCTTCCGCTATCCGTTGGCATGTCGCCGCATCGCCGATAGCGCGGTTTCTGGAAATCCTCGGGAATGATAAAAAACTCTAAATGCATTACTTCCTTGCTGCTTTCTGCGGGGTTTACCGCTGCATTGGGCGGGTGTTCAACGCTCGAAAAACATATTCCGGGTATCGGCTCGTCAGCTACGGAGACGAGCGGGTCGACCGCAGCCGAGGGCGTCTACTACTCTGGTTCTCCCGATCTACCTTTGTACCGGAGTCCCGGCGGTGCCATCGTCAAGCGCCTGCCGCAGTACACAAAGGTCTATCGGGACGAACTTGACAAGGGTTTTGCCCACGTTCGTGTCGACTCGACGGGCGAAGCTGGATGGGTGGAAAACGCGAAGCTGATCTGGCGCCTGCCGAAGGCCAAGCCGTCGGAGCCGGCTCCCGCAGCCGCGAGCCAACCGGCTGCGGAGTCGCCCGCGCCGCAAGTGGTCGAACCGACGCCTCCACCATCGCCGCAGGTGGCCGAGTCACCGGAGTCACCACCGCCACCACCGCCCGTCGAAGCGCCGGAGTCACCACCGCCAGCGCCAGCGGCCGCCTCGCCGTCGAGCGCGCCTGCGAAGCCTTCGGTCGCTCCGTCGATCTTCAACCCCTACTAGTTCCCGGCGCAGGTCGTCATGAATAGCAATAGCGCAGGGGCGGACCCGATCCGTCCCGATCCGGAGTCGACACGCGCTGATCTGGACGTGCCGCTGTTTGCGTTGTGGTCGGTGTCGCCGCGACGCAAGGCGCAGGTGATCAGCGATACGGCGATCGATTCCGTACCGAGGCCGCTCTATTACTTGTTGCTGCTTGCATCCGCGGGAATCGCCGCTTTCGGCTTGCTCGCCAACAGCGCAGCGGTGGTCATCGGCGCGATGCTTGTCTCGCCTTTGATGGCGCCAATTTTCGGCATTGCCCTGGCGCTTTCCCGCGGTGATTTGCGCCTGTTACGACACGCGGCCATCGCCGAGTTCGGCGGCGTGCTGCTGATCATCGGGTTTGCCTTCATTCTGGGTCTGTTGCCGTTTGCCCTGGAAGTGACGCCGGAAATGCTGGCGCGCACCAGACCGTCTCTGCTCGATCTTTTCGTCGCGGCCCTGGCCGGCCTTGCCGGTGGCTTGGCGATGGTTGATGAACGTACCAGTCCGGCCCTGCCGGGGGTGGCGATTGCCACTTCGCTGACGCCGCCGCTCGCCACCTCCGGTCTGTCATTGGCATTCGGCGCTTACGAGGGTGCCTGGGGAGCCTTCCTGCTCTTCTTTGCCAACTTCCTGACGATACTGGCCGTCGCGGCTGCCATCTTCATTCTGGCTGGATTCGTCACCCGTGCCGAACTTGGCACGCGCGTCGACTTCCTGAAGCGCTTCTCCGCGGCCGGTATCGGCCTGCTCGCCGTCGCCGCCATCCTTACGCAGCAGCTCGTTGCCACCATTGACGACTGGCGCCTCAAGCAGTCGATCGTCACCACCATAGAGCATGCCCTGGCAGACGATCCCGGTGCCCGACTTGCGAATGTCATCTATGATCAGGTGTCGAACGGCCCGGTCAATGTGCTGGCGACAGTCAATACACCGCGATCATTCTCCCCGATCAAGGTCAAGGCCATGCAGCAGTCGATCTCGGAAAACGTCAAGCGGGATATCAACCTGTTCGTCAGGTGCACTATCACTCACGACGTGGCAGCGGCCGGTTCGGCGAATCTCCTGCCGGCAGTGAACCTCGACGGCAAGTTCGTTGCCGCCAGCGTGACGCCCAATGTACGGATGACGGAAACCGCCGAGCAGACTCTCCGGGAATTGGTGAGCCATGGTCAAACTTTCGACTTGCAGGACGTGCAACTCGTCCAATTGCCGACGGGTCCGGTGATCGTTGCTACGGTGTCCGGTGCGCGCCCGCCTGTTCCCTCGCAGGTCCGGTTTGCCGAAGACACGATCCGCAAGCGGCTCGGCGATCAGACGGTCACCCTGCTGGTGAGCGCCACGACCACCAGCAACGTTACCGCCAAGGGGCGCGTGCTGCTTGGAGACGCACAGTTCGTACCGATGTCCGCGGCCGACCGGACCGTTCAACAGAAACTTGAAGCGTTCGGGAAAACCAGGCTGGAGCAGTTTCCGAGTACCTTCGTCAACGGCCTTGATGCGGCGAAGTCTGGAGACGGTTGGGAAGTGCGGGCGGAAGTTGTCAGTGCCAAGCTGCTTCAGCCAGCCGATGTGGGAATGGTGGAAAAGGGCCTTGCCGAGATTGCCGGTACAAGCATCTCCCTTTCCGTACTCACGCCAGACGGCTTGATCGTCGGGCCGAAAGGTTTCACCACAGTGCAACGCTCGGTCGAGGAGAGGTTTGCCCGGCAGCTTGCCACCACCACTCGGGAAAAATGAATCGATTGGTCGAAGCCGCCACGGGGTGGCCGAAAGTCGTCTGCCCGGAAGATTCCTGCCACAGCGGCGGCCAGGGAAAATGACAGGTATCCGGATTTCCGACGAGGTGTCTTTGCCTCTTGCCCGAGAACTAACCGAGCTTTTTTCGGCCCAATGCGATTGGGGATAAGGCAGTAAAGCGAACTGAGTAGTCGTCACCACAGCAACGGAGAAAACAGGAAATGAAAAAAGCCGAATACACCAGACTTGAAGAAGCCCGGGAAGGAAAGATTGGCTGGAAGAAATGGGGCCCCTACCTCAGCGAACGTCAGTGGGGAACCGTGCGTGAGGACTACAGTGAGAACGGCGACGCCTGGAATTTCTTCACCCACGACCATGCCCGCTCGCGCGCCTACCGATGGGGCGAAGACGGTCTGGCCGGCATTTCCGACGACAAGCAGCGGCTGTGCTTCGCGCTGGCGCTGTGGAACGGCAAGGATCCCATCCTCAAGGAACGACTCTTCGGCCTGACCAACAGCGAAGGCAACCACGGCGAGGATGTGAAGGAGTACTACTTCTACCTCGACAGCACGCCGACCCACTCGTACATGAAATATCTCTACAAGTATCCGCACGCGGCCTACCCCTACGCCGACCTGGTGGATACAAACCGCAGTCGCAGCCGGCACGAGATGGAGTATGAACTGCTGGATACCGGCGCCTTCAGTGATGACCGCTATTTCGACGTCTTCGTGGAGTATGCCAAAGACGGGGCGGAAGACATCCTCGCAAAGATTACGGTGGCCAACCGCGGGCCGGACGCCGCCGAACTGCACGTCTTGCCGACGCTCTGGTTTCGTAACGACTGGGCGCCGTGGATTGCCAAATCCAACCGGGCGGATCAGAAACCAAACCTCAAGCAGATCAAGGCGGCGGCGGGAACGAACGCGGTCGCGGTGTCGCATCCGTCGCTGGGCGAATTCGTGCTCGCCTGCGAAGGCGAGGTGCCGCTGCTGTTCACCGAGAACGACACAAACAGCGCGCGGCTCTTTCCCGGCCAGAACAACGCAAGCCCGTACGTCAAGGACGGCATCAACAACTACGTCGTGGATGGCAGTCGGGATGCCGTGAATCCGGAGAAACAGGGCACCAAAGTCGCAGCGCATTATCGGCTGATGGTGGAGCCTGGCCAGTCGACCTCGGTGCGTTTGCGCCTGACGAATCAGGCTGCAGTCCGCGAGCGTGGCAAGCCCAAGACAGCGGCCACTGTTTTTGGCGGACCGTTTGACAAGATCTTCGACGCACGGCAGCAGGAAGCAGACGACTTCTACCAGGCCGTGATTCCCCCGAGTGTTTCGCCGGACGAAGCCGGAGTGATGCGTCAGGCACTTGCCGGGATGCTGTGGAGCAAGCAGTACTTCTTCTTCGACGGCGACAACTGGCTGGATGAGCACAATACGAACCCCCTTCATTCCGGATATCAGAAGGGCCGGAATTCGGAGTGGTTCCACATGCTGAATGAAGACATCATCTCGATGCCCGACAAATGGGAGTACCCCTGGTATGCGGCCTGGGATCTGGCTTTTCACACGCTCCCGCTGGCTATCGTGGACCCGGACTTCGCCAAGGAGCAGATGAAGCTGATGCTCAAGGGCACCTACCTGCACCCGAGCGGCCAGATGCCGGCCTATGAGTGGAATTTCAGCGACGTGAATCCGCCGGTTCATGCCTTCGCCACGCTCTTCCTGCTGCGCACCGAACAGGCGCAGCGCGGTGCGATGGACGTCGATTTTCTCAGGGAAACTTTCAACAAACTGGTACTGAATTTCACCTGGTGGGTGAACCGCAAGGATCGCTTTGGCAAGAACGTTTTCGAGGGCGGTTTTCTGGGGCTGGACAACATCAGCGTATTCGACCGCAGCGCACCGCTGCCTACCGGGGGGCACCTTGAGCAGGCGGACGGTACCGCCTGGATGTCGCTGTTCAGCCAGAACATGCTGGAACTCGCGATTGCCCTCGCTGCCCATGACCGCACCTATGAGGACATGGTCTTCAAATTTGCCGAGCACTTCTACTACATCGCCATGGCCATGAACAAAACCGGCCAGGACGGCATGTGGGACGAGGAGGACGGCTTCTATTACGACCTGCTGCGCTTGCCCGACGGCAGCGCGACGCGACTCAAGGTGCGCTCGATGGTTGGGTTGTTGCCCCTGTGCGCCACCACGGTCATCGAAAAGGCACAGCGCGAGTCCATTCCAGGTACGCTGGCCCAGATTTTTGAACGCCTGCGCCGCATGCCCGAGCTCAAGAAATCCATCCACCCTACCGGCGTGGGGCATTTCGGCGTAGAGGAGCGGGGGATCTTGTCCATGGTCAATCCGGAGCGTTTGCGCCGGATACTGACGAAGATGCTCGACGAGAACGAGTTCTTGAGTCCATACGGCATCCGCTCGCTGTCCAAATTTCACGAGAAGCACCCGTTCGTTTTTCACGTCGAGGGCCAGGAGTTCCGGGTGGACTACCTGCCGGGCGAGTCGGACAGCGGCATGTTTGGCGGTAACTCCAACTGGCGAGGGCCGATCTGGGTACCTGTGAACACCATGATCATTCGTGCCCTGTTGAATTTCTACCTGTACTACGGCGATAGCTTCAAGATCGAGTGCCCGACGGGTTCGGGGGTGATGATGAATCTCTTCGAGGTGAGTCGGGAGATTGCGGGGCGGCTCATCCGGATCTTCACTCGTGATGAAAACGGCCAACGCGCGGTCTATGGCGGTGAACAGACATTCCAGTCCGATCCTCAATGGCGTGAATACATCCTGTTTTACGAGTATTTCCACGGTGACAATGGTGCCGGACTCGGCGCCAGCCACCAGACCGGTTGGACGGGCATCGTGGCCAAGCTCATCGAGCTCTTCGGATTCATGGACGCCGAAAAGTTGTTGAAAGAAGGCAAGAAGTCAGCGTTCGCATTGCGCACGAAGGCGACATGAAATTCTGGGTTGCGGCGACGTCAACAGGCGCTATGCTGGATGAGCCATGTTGATTCTAGCGGGCGACATCGGTGGAACATCGACCCGATTGGCCTATTTCGACACTGCTGACGGAAAGCTGACGCCGGTTGTCGAAGATCGGTTTTCAAGTCGCGATGCAGGGGGCTTGGAGGAAATCGTCGGCCGTTTCGCCCGCGAGCACGGACTGAAGGCTGAGCGGGCCTGTTTTGGAATTGCCGGTCCGGTCCGGCAGGGAACGGTGAAAACGCCAAATCTTCCGTGGAGCGTGGATGCTTGCGAGTTGGCACGCGGCCTGGGTCTTGGGGAAGTGCAACTCATCAACGACCTTGAGGCCAACGCCTACGGTATCGACGCGCTTCTCCCCGAAGATTTCGCTGTTCTCAATCCCGGATGTCCCGATCCTGCCGGCCCCATTGCCGTGGTTTCGGCAGGTACCGGCCTTGGAGAGGTTCTGGCCTATTGGGATGGCAGCGTCCATCGGCCGCTTCCGAGCGAAGGGGGGCACGCCGACTTCGCTCCCCGTAACGAATTGGAAACGGCGTTGCTCCTTCACCTGCGCAGCGAGCATGGACGGGTCAGCACGGAGCGGGTGGTTTCCGGCCCCGGGCTGTACAATATTTACCGCTTCCTGCGCGACGCCGGCCATTTTCGTGAAACTCCCGCCGTAGCCGAGGCCATGCGCCAAGGCGATCGGTCTGCCGCTATTGCCAAAGCAGCCCTGGCCGGCGAATGCACGCTTTGCGACAAAGCCCTGGATCTGTTTGTTTCTCTGTACGGCGCGGAGGCCGGCAATGTCGCGCTCAGGGTGTTGGCCACCGGCGGTATCTATCTCGGGGGTGGCATTGCGCCGAAAATCATCGAGCGCCTCAAGGGGCCCGGCTTTATGCTGGCTTTTTGCGCCAAGGGGCGTCTCAGTCCGCTGCTCGAGAATGTCCCGGTGCGGGTTATTCTCAATGACCGAACAGCCCTTTTCGGCGCAGCGCGCTGCGCGATGTGCCACAAGACAGAATAGACGGCATAGGGCGGAAAACAACAGGAAGCAAATGCCATGACCTCCAACAACTCTGTTTGGCTGATTACCGGTTGTTCGACCGGCTTCGGCCGCGAACTTGCGCGCATCCTGCTTCAGCGTGGCCATAGCGTCGTGGTGACGGCACGCAAACCGTCGACTCTCGATGAATTCAGCTCGGCCGAAAACGCACTTGTCGCGGCATTGGACGTCACCGTACCCGGGCAAATCGCTGACGTGGTCCGGCAGGCGCTGGCGCGGTTCGGACATATCGACGTGCTGGTGAATAACGCGGGCTACGGCTATCTTTCTGCCATCGAGGAAGGTGAGGACGATGAGGTTCGCGCCATGTTCGAAACCAACGTTTTCGGCCTGGCCAACATGACCAAGGCCGTACTCCCCGGCATGCGCGAACGCGGTCAAGGCCACATCGTCAATATTTCGTCGATGGGCGGGTTGATCGGCTTCCCCGGCATCGGCTACTACAACGCTACCAAGTTTGCCGTCGAGGGCCTCTCCGAAGCCCTGGCCAAGGAAACCGCGTCCCTCGGCATCAAGGTCACGATCGTCGAGCCTGGGCCTTTCCGCACGGACTGGGCGGGCCGCTCCCTCAGGACTCCAAAGAACGCGATTGCCGACTATGCACAATCCGCCGGTGCACGACGCGCAGCAGTCCGGGGCTATAGCGGCAGTCAGCAAGGTGACCCGGTGCGTGGCGCCGAAGCCATCATTCAAGCCGTCGAATCGCCTGAACCACCGCTGCATTTGCTCCTGGGTCGGCCGGCATACGAAATGACTGTCGCCAAGTTCAAGGAGTTTTCAGCGGAAATGGAGAAATGGCGCGAAGTTTCTCTGGGCGCGGATTTCCCTGACGCGGGCTGATAACCGAAGGTCTGCTCAGACTTCGGCCACACTAAATGTGGATATCCGTATTCCGTGTTCACATTCCGTAGCCAGTGCTGCGTTGCAGCATTTAGCGGCGAATCATGATGAGCTTATGGTTTTTTAACTGCCTCATTTGTGCCCACAAAAGACATTCAGGATTTCCGCAGCAGTGGCAGCAATGCAGCGATTCCGGACGGCCAGGGGGAATGATCGAAGAATATTTTTCCGGTGACGCGATGATTGGGGCAATGCTGTTTGAGAGGCCGCTCATCTCGTCATTGCAGCCATTCGATCATCGTCATTGGAGAATGTGGGCGTGTGCCGCAGGCACACAGGAAGGAAGTTCGCTATGAACTGACGAACTGAAGATTTGTGTTGAAATTGCACGGAAGATGAGGGTAGGTTGGTCCCTCGGTATCGGCTTTAAGGAGCAGGCCTCAAACCACCCCAAGGTGCTGCGGTCAAGAGCCGTGGTGGTGAGCGTTGGGGCAATAGTCCGAGAAATACCTTGGGCAGGTATGGATCAGAGAGACGAACGAAAGTGAACCTTCGATGAGGCGTCTTAATCCAATGATTTGTCATCAAAACCAGAAGCCGCTCGTACTTCTGGGATAAGCTTGCCGGGCACCTGATTACTGGGCAAGCGGCGAAAAAAATGGAAACGCGTGCGGCGGATTTCATGATGTCTTCACAGAAAAAATGTTGGTGATGAATATCTATTGCCTTGCGGGTGCGGACGATGTCTCGCCAAGCACCCCGATCAGGTAAGCGCCGAGCAGCCCATCGGCCTCTGCCGAATGCTTGCGTCCCTTTGTTTTCGTCCGATAAGCTTGCGATGCCTCCCTGCCGCACCAGGGGACGATGATGCTCGGTTTCGAGGGGTGCTTCGGCAGATAGGCACTCAGATCATAGACCTTGCCTTCAATCGCCATCCAGCAATCTTCCCCGGCTGAATGCTGCGCAAGTTCCACGAGAGAAAAGCGCTTTTCGCTTGCCGCGACGGGTGCCTCCACCGCCACCTCGCCGCCACGACCGGCGATCCAGGTGATCAAGATGCAGAGCCAAAAAAGCGCTGTGCCGAGTATGAATAGTTTGCGCATCATCGGAAGTCGAAGCGCTCGAAGTAGATGGCGTCCTGCGGTACATCGCGCGATTCGAGAATGCCTATTACAGATGACAGTAATCCGGGCGGTCCGCACAAATAGCATCTGCAGCCGGCCAGCGTTCCAGCATCGGGCAGGGTATTGGCCAGCGCCTGTGCGTCGCCCAGACCGACCCGGATCTCCAGATCGAGCGTCGCTTGCCGGCTGGCCAGAGTACGCAGTTCTTCGACATAGGCGGCGTCCGCCGGTTCGCGATAAAAATAGTGCAGACGCACCGGATGGCCGAGCGGCTCGCCGCGCAGAACGGCAATGAAAGGGGTAATACCAATACCACCGGCAACCCAAAGCTCGGGGCCATTCCCCCGATCACGCAAAAAGCTGCCGAACGGCCCCTGCACCCGCACGGCGACGCCCGCCGTCAGCGATTGCAGTTGGTGCGTACAGCCCCCCAGCGACTTGACGCCAATGCGCAGCTTGCCGTCGGAATCGACCGCGCTGATCGTGTAGGGGTGATACTCCCGGCACCCCTGAAAATGTGGGCCGTCGAAAAAAGCAAACATGGCGAACTGACCGGGCTTCGCGTTCAGCAACGTGGCCAGTGGACGCAGCGATATCTCAAGCACGCCATTGGCATGGGTTTCGACATGATCGACGAGGAATGGTCGGGCAGCCAGTCCGCAGTCGATACGCAGAACCCGCCACAACATCAGCACGGTGGCCAGCAACAGTGCAAACAGTAGCGTCTGGCTCAGGCCAAGCAGGATCAGATGTGCAAATCCGAAAAGCACGGCCAGTACCAGCAGGCCGTGCAGCCAGCGCCAGACGGGGTAGCCCAGCTTGCGCGAAAAAGCAGCAGCCAGGCCGCACATCAGGCAAATTAAAGCCGCCCAGCCAAGCCAAATCGGCCATCGTTCCCGCCATGGCGAGAGTGTAGCCCACGCCTGATGCGCCGAGTGCTGCGCGGCATCAACGGCGAAGGCTAGGGGATGAACAAGCAGCACTAGATAGGCAAGCGTGCCCAGAACATGGTGCCATGTGTACATACGTTCGAGGCTACCAAAAAACTCGGTCAGCCGCACCTCGCGCAGCATCAGCAGCAGATTGGCCAGCAGCAACCCGCAACCGACCCAGCCAAGCACAATCCCGGCACTGCGTGCGACCGGCAAATCATCGGGGAAAGCCCAGAATACGGGCACCCCGACCAAGACAAGGGTGACCAGAGGAATCGACAGGCGATGTAGCGCTTTCATGGCGACTGGCGGACACTCGCTGGAGCTGAACGCAGGTGTTGGCAGAAATCCCGGCCACCGCCGGACACCTTCTTGCCCAGCTGCTCAGCCCGCGCTTCCATCTCGCGATGATGCTCGGCCTGGTAGGCCTCGCATTCAGCCAGCGCCGTAAAACCGCGAATCCGGGCCTGATGCTCGATCCGCTCTTCCGGCGACATCAACTCCCAGCCACGCGTGTTGCTGTCGCTGGCCCGCCAAGGGCCACGTGCAAGGGCAGTTCCAGCAAAAATCAATAGCATGAAAATCACCCAACCACGTTTCCTCATATTCCTTCTCCGCGACTGATGGCCCCATCGAGAAACTCGACGACAGTTCCGATGTGCTGCTCGATTTCGCTATATTCATCATGACTGCCGGGCATCAGCAGCAGGCGCACCCGGTCGTCGCGGCGATTGGCGTAAATATCCCGCGCTTCACTGACCGGCACGGTGACGTCATTGGTGCCGTGTGCCAGTAGTACCGGGCAAACAATCGAGCGGATGGTATGGCGCGGTGCGATCGCGTCGAAACGATGGCCGATGACGCGCTGCACGTAGAATAGAATATAGGCGCCGAGCGGCCAGTAGGAAATCCGTTTTGCAGCCAGCCAGCGGCGCATCATCGCCGCCGGATGGGCGAAGGCCGCCAGACTCACCACCGCAGCCAGATCACGCCGCCGGGAAGCCAGCAACAGTGCGGCGCCCGCCCCAACCGAATGAGCGATTACAGCGACGCGCTGCGCATCGACTTCGGCTTGCGCCTGCAGCCAATCAACAGCGCTACTCAGATCTTCGGCAAAGCGCGGCAAGGAGGTAAACGTATCGCCGTCGCTGCGCCCGTGGCTGCGTGCGTCGAAAAAAAACAGTGCGTAACCGGCGGTATGCAGCGGCATGGCCAGTGGCAGCATCATTTCAGCATTGCCCCCCCAACCATGCAGAATAGCCAGCGCTGGCGTACCGCCAGACACCGCTTTTTCAGCTGGGATGAACCAGCCGAACAAGGTCTTGCCGCGTACCGCAGGAATTCTCACTTCGCGCCACGGCAAGCCATCGGGAACACCTTGCCCGCCGACGCGCGGCGCGGCCAGGCCAGCACGAATCAGACGATGGACGAGCAGCATGATCAAGGTGGCCGCCGACAGCAGGCCGAGGGCAATCCAGAGCGCTTCCGGAACGCTCAAAGCGCTCTCCCCTCGCCGGCTTCCTCGTAGGTCCGCCCGTCGCGGATGTGATAGATGCGCCTGAAGGTCGGAATGATCTTCTCGTCGTGCGTGACGACGATGATCGCCGTGTTGTACTGGCGCGCCATGTCGTTGAGGATGCGCATGACGGCGAGGGCGCGTTCGCTGTCGAGCGGCGCAGTCGGCTCATCGGCAAGAATCACCGGCGGCTGGTTGGCCAGCGCGCGGGCAATCGCCACACGCTGCTGTTCGCCGCCCGACAGCTCGGACGGCTGCGCCCTGGCACGATGACCGACGTCGAGCGCGGTGAGCAGCTCGCCCGCACGCTGGCGTGCCTGGGCATTGGGCTGCCCGGCAAGCATCGGCAGCAAGGCGACGTTGTCGGTCACATCGAGAAAGGGGATCAGGTAGGGCGCCTGGAAGACAAAGCCGATCCGGTCGCGGCGCAGCGCCCGCAGGTCGGTGCTTTTCCAGCCACCGTCGAAGATCGTTTCGTCGCCCAGCGTCATCCACCCGGCCGTTGGTTCGATGATGGCACCCAGACATTTGAGCAGGGTACTCTTGCCCGATCCGGAGGGGCCGATCAGGCCGACCACCTCGCCGGGCGCAACGCTCATGTTCACATCCTTCAAGGCGTCGACCGCCGTATCGCCCTTGCCGTAACGCTTGCGCAGACCTTCGATGTGGATGCCGAAGCCTTCCTTTTCTGTCTGCTTCTCAGTACGCATCTTAGCCGCCAATCGCCGTTGCCGGATCGACGCGCAAAGCGGCGCGGATGGCCAGGGTGCTGGCCAGCGCGCAGATCACCATGACCACGGCAAAGCCGCGTGCCGCGTCGCCGGGTTCGAGCAAAACAAATTTCGGAAAAACCGGCGCCCACAGCGTGGCCACCGTCTTGCCGACGACGAAGCCGATCAGCCCGAGGCCGAGCGCTTGCTGCAGGATCATCCCGGCAATCGTCCGGTCGCGCGTGCCGATCAGCTTGAGCACGGCGATCTCGCGGATCTTGCCGAGCGTCATGGTGTAGATGATGAAGGCGACGATCGCTGCGCTGACAATCGCCAGAATCACCAGAAACATGGCGATCTGCCGCGCCGAGGTGGCGATCAGCTTGGCCACCAGGATCTCTTCCATCTGCTCGCGCGTATAGGCTTGGACGTGTTTCCAGCGGCGCAGCTCGGCCGCCACCGCCTCCGGCGCCGCGCCGCCGCTGACCTGGACGAGCACTGCATTGACGTTGTGGTTACTGCTCTGCGAGGCCTGGATGGCCTCCAGCAGACCGGGAACGCCCGGCCGGTTGAGCGCCGGGTTGGCTGCCGTGCGCGCGCGTTCGTTAAGAACAGCGTCGTTATCCTTGAGAAACTGCGCTTCCTGCGCGTCCTTCAGCGGGATGAAGACCATCGGATCGCCACCCGACGACACCATGCGCCGCGTCAGGCCGACCACGGTGTAGTCATGGCGACGTATACGGATGCGCTCGCCGAGCACGAAGCCGGTCTTGACGTCGGCAACGGCTTCGTAGTGACTGCGCGTGATCTGGCGACCGGCGACCAGATAGCCGGGCTCGCCCGGCTGCCCCGGCTCGAAGCCAACGACCATGGCGCGCACATCGCTGGCGCCTGTCTTTTCCTGCATTCGCACCTGCATGGTCAGATAGGTGACGTTGGCGGCGCGCGCCACGCCGGGCATGCCCAGAATGCTGCGATAAAGGTCGTCGTGCAGACTCGACGATTCCGCATAGGGGCCCAAAGTATCTTTCTGCACCACCCACAGATCGGCGCCGCTGTTGCTGAGCAGCGCTTTCGCGTCGTCGACCATGCCGCGGTAAATGCCGGCCATCGACAGCGTAACGCCGATCAGCAGACCGAGTCCGACGCCGGTGAGCACGAAGCGTCCCCACGAATGAAGAATGTCACGGCCGGCCAGGCTGATCATGAACGCGGCCCGATCAGTGAATCTACGACCTTGATGCGGCTGCCTGCCGTCAGTTCCTTTTCATTATGCAACACAACGCGGTCACCGGCCTTGACGCCGATCAGCACCTGCACCTTGCCGTCGAGACTCGACAGACCGACCTGCACCGCGACGAAGCGCAATGTACCGTCTTCATACAGCCACACGCCAGTCTGGCCGCCCTGCTGCCTGATGCTGGCATTGGGCAGCAGCAGGCCATCCTGCGTGGCAGGCAGGCTCAGTGTCACCTCGGCCAGCTCGCCAAGCGAAACACCACTTGGAATACTGTCGAATGCCACCTGCGCGACACGCTCTTCGGTCACGCTGTCGCTCAGCAGTTCCAGCCGCGCCACCTTGCCGGGCTGCGACTGCGCCGGATTCGAACGCAGGACGACACCGGCCGACAGGCCGACCGCCAGGCCGCGCGAACGCCCCTGATCGAAGCGTACCCGGATCCATAGACTGGCCGGATCGATCAGTCGGACCACTGCCTGCCCGGCGACCACGGTCGAGCCCGGCTCGGCATCGCGCGCCGTGATCACGCCATCGCTCGGCGCCAGCAGGCGCACCATGTCGCGTTGCTGGCGCAGAGCGTCGCGTTCGGCCTGCAGGCGCCTTACGTCTTGTCCGGCAGCGGCAAGGTTGGCTTGCGCACCACTGCTTACGGCCTGCGCCGACACCTGTTCCTGCTGTTTGCCCTCAACGGCACTGGCACTGACGAAATTCTTTTCACCGAGATCGACATAGCGCCGGGTATTCATCACCGCCAACTGACTGCGCGCCTGCGCGTCCCGACGCTGCGCCTCGGCCGCCGCGATGGCGCTGCCGGCGCGGGCAATCGAAGCATCGAGCGCCGCCACCCGTTCGTCGAGATCGACCGGGTCCATTTCAGCCAGCAGCTGCCCGGCTCTCACCGACTCGCCGACATCGACCAGCACCTTGAGCACACGGCCAGCAGCGGTCGGGCCGACGAGGTAGGAACGGCGCGCCTCAACGGTGCCAATGCCGAACAGCGCGGGCGATACGCTGCCCTCTGCTACCTGCACGGTTGTTACCCGAATCGGCGCCAGCGGCCCCGAACGCAGCACGACAATGCCGAAGCCGAACAGCAAGGCCAGCAGCAGCACAATCAGGCCGAGGCGACCAACCAGCTGACGAAAAACCGGAAGGGAAAAAAGACCGAAAAATGCTTTCATGCACACGCTCCAATCGCTCGCTGATAAAGCGCAAAGACGCGCTCGGCCTCGACCTCCATGAACTCGCAGCTGCCAGCCAGCATCGACTGCATGACCAGTCCCTGAACCGTGCCGATGAACAACGAAGCCGCAGCGCCATGGTCGACGCCAATGCCGAGCTGCCCGCGCGCTTCGACGCCGCTGAGCAGACGCAGCAGCAACTGGCGGTAACGCTGCAGCAGGCTGCGCACACGCGCCTTGACCGGCGTGTCTTCCGGTTGCTGCAACTCGCTGAAGATGAGTCTGGGCACGCCGGGGTGTGCGACGACAAAACGCACATGCGCAAGAAACACGGCATGCAGGCCATCCCATGGCGTCGGCGCCTGATGTTCGGCGTTTTCGAGCACCGCATGCAGATTGTTTTCAATATGCGCCATGACCGCCAGCCAGATCGCATCTTTGCTCGGGAAGTGCCGGAATACCGCACCCTGCGTCAGACCCATGAGGCCGGCAATGTCACCGGTGGTGATCGACGCCGGCGCACGCAGCGCCGTCAGGGCCAGCACCGCCGTGACGATCTCGCTCTGACGCGCTTCGGTCGGGATGCGCACTCGGGCTGTTGTTTGCTGCATATCTGCCACCGTAGTAAGTGTTCAATTACTTAGCAGTATAGCAACAATATTATAATTTACTTATGAATTGCCCAAAACGACGCTACGCCGTCCCATGGCTGACACGACCAATAAAAAGACGATGCCGGATTTCTCACGACCGACAAGCCCCCCGAGAAACACACTTGCCTTAGAGGCGCTCTCCTCCAGTTCGGCCCGGACAGCGTCTTCGACGGCAATCACCGGGCGCCACTGTCGCTATCTGTCATTCACTCCTCGCCTGGCAGAAAGGGCGAGCAGGCCGAAGCGGTAATCGTCAGCACGCACGGATGACTCAGCTTGCGCTCGATGGAAATCGCGTAATACTCGGTGCGCACTTCGGCGGCACGGCCGAGCACATCCTCGCCCACGGTTTTGCGCGCCCGCTGTGCCGACTGTGGCCACGAATTCCTAATCGCGTATTCCGGCAAAGGTCGTGGCGTCTGACCGTCCTGTACAACCAAGCGCCTGCGCTATAACTTGGCGCACGATCCAGCGATCCTCAATACAGAGCGCTACATATCTTCCTGAACGCCATTGAGCGGACGCTGCGGCAAGGCAGTCCAGGTACAATCTCACAATCGCGCCTGGGGGCCGTCGCCCTCATCCACCGTTTCGGATCATCCCGGTGACCGAGGTACTTCGGTAAGCCGACGCTCGCCATCGCGGATGACGAGGAACCATTTGAGATATGTTCTGGCTACTCCTATCTGGTGGCGAATGACGGCATTCAGTCTAAGGACCGGCCCGATGGCTTCAGCGGTCGAATGGCTGCAACTGGCCGAACTGATACAGATTGATGAGCCTCCCGCCAACATTGTGCATTGCGCAAGCACAAATCAATCACCGATTTCGGATAGCTCTACAACCAAAGGAGTTCCCCCGGCTCTGCCGGGGAGGCAGTAAAAGTTTGACGTATTCGGAGTTGTCCATCGTAGAAACTTCCAATCGTGAGCCGCCAAGCACATGAGAGGAAGAAACCAGATGGACAAGTTTGAAAGTTTGAGCCACACGGCGTGGGACTGCAAATATCACGTGATATTCATTCCAAAGCGTCGGCGCAGGACATTGTACGGAGAGTTGCGCAAGCATCTCGGAGAAGTATTCCGCAAGCTTGCTGCTCAGAAAGAGAGCCAGATAGTGGAAGGGCATTTGATGCCTGACCACGTGCACATGATGATTGCGATACCGCCGAAGTACGCGGTGTCGCAGGTGATTGGCTTCATCAAGGGCAAGAGCGCAATTCATTTGGCGCGGGTGTATGGGGAACGCAAACGCAACTTTGTCGGGCAGCATTTCTGGGCAAGAGGGTACTTCGTATCAACAGTCGGTCGCGATGAGGCCGTTGTACGGGAGTACATCAAGAAGCAAGAGCAAGAGGACGAGCGGTTGGACCAACTCGGCCTGTGGAGATGAGTCGCCACCGAACCGGTGGCTCCAAGAATGCGGAGCCGCGTTAGCGACTCTGAACTGCCGCTTTGAGCGGCTCACAACTGAATGCCTCCGGCTCTGCCGGAGGATTGTTACTTCTGATTTTGAACCCCCGGGCTGTTTGGCCTTGGCCGCTTCGACCTCCAGCCTTATCATGCAGGGGCTCGATCCATTTCTTCTGATTTGTTGTCGTTGCGCCGTTTCAGTAGCGCGATGGTTGGAAAGCATCATGTGCAGAACTGCTTCTGCAATAAACTTCATGAAATCAAACGGATTCTGGCTGTTGAGAGGAGTTTGGGATTGAAAGCACGCACTGGAAGAAGTGGAGGAGTGGCATGGCTCTAACCCCCGTTTTCCCTGTTCACCCACCGCTTGTCTCACTGCCCGCGCGGGTTGTCCCCCTGTCCTCGCCTGTGCAATGGCTGACCCTCGGGTGGCGCGATTTACGGCAATGCGGCTGGCTGAGTTTGGCGCACGGGGCCTTCCTCGCGGCATTCGGCCTGGCGCTGATGGCCACGGCCTACCGGCATTTCTGGCTGCTGGCTGGAGCCATCTCGGGCTTTCTGGTGGTGGCGCCGGTGCTGGCAACCAGTTTGTACGCCATGAGTCGTGCCATCGAACATGGGGTCCCCGTACGCTGGCAACTGCTCAGGGATACCTGGCTCAGCTGGCAACAATCCAGATTCGCGGAATCGGGCGGTTATTGGTGTCTGGTACGTTTTGGCATACTGTTGGCACTGGCAGGCACGGGATGGGTACTGACCTCGGCCGCGCTGATTACGCTGCTGGCACCCGCCCCGGTCAACATGCCGACTGACTTCCTGCGCCATGTCGTACTGGCAGAAGACAGCACTCTGTTCGCGCTCTGGCTGGCCTTGGGGGGCGTGCTGGCGGCTCCGATATTCGCCTCCAGTATCGTCGCCATGCCGCTGCTGCTCGACCGGCGCACCAACCTGTTTCAGGCGGTCCTGACCAGTTGGCGGGTCGTTCTCGCCAACCCGGGCCCGATGGCGGTTTGGGCATCACTGATCATGCTGCTGGTGTCGATCGGTTTTGCGACAGGATTGCTGGGCCTGATCGTGCTGATTCCCCTGTTGGGCCATGCCAGTTGGCACGCTTACCGATCTTTGGTTGATGCCAGCGCATTGCCCGAACGTCCGCGGGGTTAGTGAGCGCGCCCATGTTTGGTTTTTCAGAGGAACAAGTTTCCGCGTTTGGCCTCTCCTTCGGGGTTGGCGCATTCATGCTGTACATGTTGTTCATCATCGGGCAACTGGCGTGGGAAGCCAAGGCCGGGAAGTTCGGAACCTTCGTGCTTTTCCTGGGCCTGGCATTCGGCATGGTTGGGTTCGTGGCAAAGTATCTGATCCAGTGGTTGCTAGATATCAAATGAGCCGCTTTCGATTCTGGTAATGGCCCCGTTTCAGTAACCGTTTGAGGGTGGAGATTGTCATGGGCAGAAATGCTTCTGCGAAGAGGAAAGCGTCCGATATTGATCTGACGGGCATCGGTGCCTACGAAAGTCTGATGACGCACCTTCAGCAGCGCCTCGATCCTTTTGGCGTGATGACGTCCATTATCAATGCACAGGCGGCCTGGATGATGCATCCACAGGAATTGACGCGAGAAGTCCGCAGGATGTCTGGCGACGTGCTGGCCTTGCAGACGCATTTGATGCGCCGCGCCCTGGGGATGCCGAGTACGGATGTGATCAAGCCGCATGCAGACGATGCCCGTTTTGCCGATCCGGTGTGGGACGACGTTCCGACCTGGGACATCATCAAGGAATCGTATCTTTCATTTACCCACCGGCTTGAAGACATGCTGTATGAAACCCCGGGTCTTTCCGAGAAGGAGCGCAGGCGGGCGGCGTTCTGGGTGCGAAAGTGGCTCAACGCGATGGCGCCGACCAATTTCTTCATCACCAATCCGGTGGCCATACGCAAGGCCGCCGAGACCAAAGGCGAAAGCCTGAAGCAGGGTTTCAACAACCTGATGCGCGATGTCAGGGCGAAAAACATTCTCATGGTCGAACGGGACGCGTTCACTGTTGGCGTCGATCTGGCCACGACGCCGGGGCAGGTGGTTTTCCGCAATCGCCTGGTCGAGCTGATCCACTACACGCCGACCACGGACAAGGTGCATAAGACGCCGATCGTGATCGTCATGCCGTGGATCAACAAGTTCTACATTCTGGATCTGACGGCCAAGAAGAGTATGGTCAAGTACCTCACCGATCAGGGTTACAGCGTCTTCATTACGAGCTGGAAGAATCCGACCGCCGAGATGGCCGGAGTCAGGTTTGACGATTACCTGCAGGAGGGCGTCGATCAAGTCGTCAGTACCGTGTGCGAGCTGTGCAAGGTGCCAAAGGTGCACCTGACCGGCTACTGCATTGGCGGTACGCTGGTGGCGACCTACATGGCCTGGGCCTGCCGGCATTATGGCGAGAAGAAAATACCGGTGGCGCACTGGACACTGTTCACCACGCTGACCGACTTCTCCAAGCCGGGCGACATTGAAGTGTTCATCGACGAGGCTGCGATTCGTGCCCTGGAAAAGAAGATGGCGGAAACGGGCTATCTTGACGGCAGTGACATGGCATCGAGTTTCCGTCTGTTGCGTTCGAATAGTCTCGTCTGGCATTTCTTCGAGAAGAGCTACCTGTTCGGCGAGCCGCTGCCGGCGTTTAACGTGCTGTTCTGGAATATGGACACGACGCGCATGCCGGCTGCGATGCATTCGTTCTACCTGCGCGAAATGTATCTGCATAACAATCTGATGAAGCGCGATGCGTTGACCATCGCCGACGAGCCGATCGACCTGGATCGCATCACCCAGCCGCTCTACGCGGTGAGCGCCGAAGACGATCACATCGTTCCCTGGAGTCAGGCCTACCGCATTCACAAATACATCAACGTCACCGCGCCGGTGCGATTCGTGCTGTCGACTTCGGGGCACATCTTCAGCATCGTCAATCCGGTTGTCGAGCCGCCGAAGCAGGGTTTCTGGGTGGCCGAACCCGAGCGCAACGAACATTTCGAGCACTGGTTCGCGCGCTCAGAAAAGCGGTCCGGGACGTGGTGGGAGGACTGGCTGGCCTGGCTTTCTCCGCAATGCGGGCCGATGGTCAAGCCGCCTTGTGCTGAGGCGGGTTCCTTCCCGGACCTCGGTCCGGCGCCCGGAATTTACGTCTTCGAGAAGTAGCTCAACTCCGAAAATGCGATCAGTGCTGCAATCGCATTGAATGCTGATGTACTACGACCTATACTGGTAGTGCACCACCAGCACGAGGTGCGGTAACAGGAAGGAGTGAATCATGAGCTATATTGATTCCCCAATGGGTATCTGCGAAGCGGAGCACACGATTGTGCTTACCGATCAAACGCAGCGTGAGTGCGCGCTGGAGCATGGATGTCCTCCGGGGCGTCATTGTCCGCTTGACGGATGTTTCGCCAGGGTTTCCGGCCTGAGTGAGGAGCAGGTTCGCGCGCTGGCGGCCAAAAAGTAGCAGGCTTGTAGCGGAAGAGCCATTTTGTCGCCCGGTTTTCTTCAGTGCCGGGCGCGGGCTTCGCCGGTTCCCTTCAATCTGGCGGAGAGGCTTTTCTCCCGCTGATCAGCAGCCAGGCGCAAGCAGCAGCCTGTAGCGCGAAGAGCACAATGAAGGCATCGCGGTGAGCGGTTTCAATGTCGTGACCGTTGGCTTGAGATGCGTCGATCAGGATGCCCATCCCCCATTGCAGGCCGAAGGCGCCGATGAATACAATCAGGTTGAGGGTTGTGTTGGCGCGTCCGGAAAGTGCGACCGGAAAACCGGCAGACGTCAGCGAATAGGCGAGTGTGCCGAAGCACGACAACACACCGAAGGCTACCCACAATAGATAGTGCTGTTCGGTCGCCTGGGTGATGATCAGCAGCAAGGTCAGCAATGCCAAAGAAAGCCCCCACTTGAGCAAAGACATTGGACCGATGCCTCGACGGCCGAGACCGGTGGCTAGCAGACCGATCAGTATGTAGCCGATGACCATGGCGACACTCATGGCCGCCAGATGATTGGCCGCAATGGCGCGAGAGTGGCCGTTGACATGCATCAGCCAGGCGCTTGACCACAGGCTTTGGACGGCCATGAAGCCACCAATGTTGGCGAAGCCGAGTGGCGTGAAACGCCAGAAGTGCCGGCTGCCCAGCACCAGTCTTATGCCCGCCCATTGTTTTGCCAGAGGCTCGGGTTGCGGTGTGCCGGGCTTGTCCGGTACGCTGAAGTACAGCCAGCCGGCCACCATCAGGGTGATGCCGGACAACAAAAAGAATATCTCGCGCCAACTGGCGATCTGCAGCGCGGCGTTCAGCGGTGTCGATGCCGCCAGCGCGCCGAGTGTTCCCGACGTCATGATCCAGCCGGTCATCGAGGCCTGCTTTTCCAGCGGAAACCACTGCGAAAAAGACTTGAATGCGGCCATCAGACAGGCCGATACGCCCAGACCGATCATGCCTCTGCCGATGGCCAGCGTACCGATGCCGTCGCCACAGGCAAAGACCGCCGCGCCCGCGGCGGCGATCAGCAGCAGCGCGGATTCGACCCGTCGTGCGCCGAAGCGGTCGAGCAGCATGCCCAGCGGCAGTTGGGCAGCGCCAAACGCAAGAAAATAGGCACTGGTCAGCAGGCCGAGATCGGCAGCGCCGAGCGACATTTCGTCGCTCAGTACCGGGCCGATTACCGCATTCGCGGTACGAAAGTGGTACGAGAGGAAATACGCTGCAGCGAACGGCAGGAAGAGCCTGATCTGGAGCATATCGTCCTGGAGAGTCGGTGAGTTACGAATGTGCAGGACTGCGGGCAGCGTTGTGAAGCCGCGACTCACCAGGCGCATGCACAAGCACCGGAAACGCTGTCCGTTTCACTTTTCGTTCCACAGCCACGCCGCGCCACGTACGCCGGAGGAATCGCCATGCCGGTTCCGCAGCAGTTTGGTGCGGACGATGTCTGAAAAAACGTATTCGGCCCAAAGCACCGGAACGTTGGAGTAAAGGCGGTCCATGTTCGAAAGCCCGCCGCCCAGCACAATCACCTCCGGGTCGAGAATGTTGATGACCTGGGCCAGGGCCTTGGCCAGCCGGCGCTCGTAGCGCTGCAGCGTCGCTTCGCAGGCGGCGTCGCCTTGTCTCGCCCGAGCTTCGATGTCCTGCGGCGACAGAGTCTCGTTATTGTGCCGTGCGTGATCGGCAGTCAGCCCCGGGCCGGACAGCCAGGTTTCGACGCAGCCCTGGCGACCACAATAGCAAACCGCAGGGGGCAGGGCTTCATCTTCTGGGTACGGTAAGGGATTGTGCCCCCACTCGCCGGCAATGTGATTGGCGCCAGTGAGTACCCGCTCATGCGCCACGATGCCGCCGCCGACGCCGGTGCCCAGGATAACGCCGAAAACAATGCCGGCGCCTTGCCCTGCGCCATCTACCGCTTCCGACAGTGCGAAGCAGTTGGCGTCATTCTCGATGCGGATCTGGCGCTGTAGCAGCGTTTGCAGGTCACGGCGCAGCGGTTGGCCGATCAGACACGTGGAGTTGGCATTCTTGATCAGTCCACCCGTGGCCGATTCGGTGCCGGGAATTCCCAACCCGACTCGACCACGCTGCCCCAGCTCGCCTTCTATCGCCTCAACCAGGCCCGCGACGGCCGCGACCGTGCCCGTGTAGTCGCCCTGTGGCGTTGGCACCCGTCGGCGGAGAAGCTCGCGCCCCGACGGGTCGAGCGCGATGATCTCGATCTTCGTGCCGCCAAGATCGATTCCGAGTGACAGCGTCATGTTGTGTGAATGTTCCAGAGCGGACATGCTTGACTATTCGTTGGCCACCGGGAAGGTTGCCCAGCCCGCAAAGAGAGAGGATGCCATGGGCAAGGGTACAATGGAAGGGCAGGTCCATCCGTCGCCCGGCTGAACGGTCGGCAGAACGCGAACCACCTTGGGGAGAAAAATCATGTTGGTCAAACTGACTTCAAGCGCCTCTGGCGAAATCATCATGTTTGCCAAGGATGCGCACCAGCTTTTCGAGATCATCGGCAAGGAGCGCACGGCGCGCGGGGTGTTTACCAAGGAGCAGTTGCCGGAGGCCAGGGCGAAGTTGCAGCACGCCGTCGATGAGGAAAAATCGGCCTTGCGCGAAGCCGAGCGCAAGGCGCGGGAAGGCGGCGTTGTTGATGAACACGAAACTGAGAACGACGAAGACCATAAATCCGGGCGAGTCGGCATCAATCTGGGCCAGCGTGCTCATCCACTGATTCACATGATGGAATTGACGCAAAAGGAGGAGGGTTTCATCGTGTGGGAAGCCCCCGGCGACTTCTGAGCCAGACGGAGCAGGGCTGGAAAGATACCCGATGAACGCAACTCAACACATGATCCGAATAACGCTGATCCTGATTTCCACTTTCCTGGCCGGTCATTCCCATGCGGCGCCACCAGCGCCCGCGCAACAGGTTGTGGAAATCGTCGGTGCGGAGTTTGGCACCTTCAGTTCCGGCAAGCCGCTCGAACTGGACCTGGAGCCCACCCGTGTGGTTCCCAACAAGGTGGGCCAGCGCTACGGCTGGATCATCGAAGTTCGCACGAGCAAGCGTGCCTTGAGTGTCCGCGAAGAATATCTGCTGCCGAATGCCTCCGGGGCACAGAACGCCAACGCCGCGGATCCGGCAGGCGAGAGCCAGGATATTTCTGCCCAGCGGCTCAAGCAGGTCAGCCAGAGACAACTGGTGCCCATGGATGGCACGATTTATGGGGAATGGACCATCGGCTCAGGCGAACTCGCCGGCCACCGACATCTTCAGGTAGTCATTGAAGGTCGGGTGGCGGCAAGTTTCGAGTTCGAGGTGAAGTAGATTCGCCGCATACGGAATCCTGATATTCGGATATCCGGACGCTGACCAGTCTCGGCGGATCAGGATGAGCGGGGAGTCATCGGAACGACGTCCGATGCGTGTTTCTTGGCCTGTTTTGCGGCCTTTTTCTCCTTCGGGGTCTTTGCCGGTTGTTTCTTCGCTTCCTTGCTGGATTCCTTTGCCTTGCCCATGATCATGCTCCTTGTGATTGCCGGCGAACGCAGGCGGACTTTCAGTGTAATCCGATATCAGGCGCAAATCCACATGTAATAAATGGGCGAGTTTGCGACCCTTGTTGCGTTGCATGGATGCCCTCGTCAGGCGAGACTGACCAGCTCCGGGTCGTCGCCGTGATCGATAAGAATCCGTCGCACACGATCCTGCCACAGACTGGTAAAAGCTTCGGCGACCGCCGGGTCGCGTTCGCCGGCCAAAAGGCGTTGCAGCAACGGGCCCGTACGCGGATCGGGCGTGACGCGTTCAAGGTGCAGCGAGGCGCTTAGCATCCTGCCGTTGTCACGGCGAGTGAAAGCGATTCCACCCGGCAGATCGAGCGCCTCGAAGCCAAGCAGATTGCGTCGCGAAAACTGTCCGGCGATTCCCTTGAAGCCGCCGATTCCGGCGGCACCGGTGATCAGGCCGACGACGGCGGCCATCACCCCGGCGACACCTTCTTCCTGTGCATCGCGGAAGCTGACCTCGATCTCACCGCGCTCCGGCAGTTCGTCCGGATACAGCGCGGCCAATACGCGGCGGGTGAGCAGATAGGCGCCGGCAACGGTCGGGCAGGAATGGCCGGCGAGCTTCACCGCATCGACATAGCGGTATTCGATGATGCCGGCCTCCGCCGCGCCGAGAAACTCGGCCAGCCGGTCGTGCATGACAACAGACGGAACTTCGGCGAAGAAGGACGGAAAGGCCATGGACTCGATTCACCTTCTCTCGATCAGTTCGATCTTGTAGCCGTCCGGGTCTTCGACGAAGGCGATGACGGTCTTTCCATGCTTCATCGGCCCGGCCTCGCGGGTGACCTTGCCACCCTTGGCTTTGATTTGCTCGCAGGCCGAGTAGGCATCGTCGACGGCCAGCGCAATGTGGCCGAAGGCGTTGCCCAGCTCATACGATTGCGTATCCCAGTTGTGCGTGAGCTCAAGCACGGCCCCTTCGCTTTCTTCGCAATAACCGACGAAAGCCAGAGTGAATCGGCCCTCGGCGTAATCCTGTCGGCGCAGCAGGCGCATGCCCAGGACTTCGGTGTAAAAGGCCAGCGAAGTTTCAAGATTGCCGACGCGGATCATGGTGTGCAGGACTCTCATGTGTCATTCCTCCGATAAGGTGTTAACGGGTGTCGATTGCGGCTCAAGCGATTTGGTCTCCAGCGCTCTTACCAGCGTGTGCAGGACGCGATTGACCGGTGTTGCGATGCCCAGCGCTTCGCCCTGGCGCAGCACATAGCCGTTGAGATGATCGATCTCGCTGCGTTTGCCACGCGCCAGATCCTGGGCAGTCGATGAATATTGCTTCGGCATGGTGCGCGCGATGCGTTGTACCGCTTCCCACGTATCTCCCGCAACACGCACGCCCAATCTCTGCGCAACGGCAAGGCACTCCTTGACCACGTCGCGCATCACGTCCTCCACGCCGTCGCTTTGCACCAGACGCGCATAGGGCAATTGCGTGATCGCGGACAAGGCATTATAGGCACAGTTCAGGATCAGCTTGGCCCACAGCTCGCCCGCCACGTTGTCGGAGATCTCGGTCGGGATGCCGGCTTCGACAAACAGCCGGACCAGTTCCTCGCTCGCGGCGGCCGGGCCGATGACCAGTTCGCCGCGGCCATGGTGGCGGACATGGCCGGGCCCGGCCATTTCGGTGGCAACGTAGACAACGGCAGGGACGACTTGCCGACCGAGCAGCGCTTGGAGTCGCTCGGCGTTATCGACGCCGTTCTGCAAACTCAATACCGACGCATCGGGATCGAGGTGACGGGCCATGTCTCTGGCGGCGCTCTCGGTATCATTCGACTTGACGCAGCAGAGGACGAGCCGTGCACCTTCTAGGCCATTGGCCTTGGTGCTGGCCTGGGCCGGAACGTGCATGCTGAACGACTGCGTATCGAGGAGCAGGCCGTCGCGGCGCACCGCCTCAACATGCGCCGGGCGCCCGATCAACATCACGGTATGCCCTGCGCGCGCCAGCATGCCACCGTAGTAGCAGCCCACGGCGCCTGCGCCCATCACCGCAACTTTCATGTTGCCTGCTCCCGTACTGAGGGTGTCAAAAGCATATTCCGGTTCACGAACACGGCCGCCATGATCAGGGAAGCCGCCTGAGTTGCTGCGCACGATCCTTCAGTTTCTTGACCCAATTGGGTGAGAGCGTCGGCATCGCCGCAATTGATTCGAGCATCTCCGGATCCGGTCGATGCTCTCGCCAGATCGTCAGCAGTCGTTCCACCGTCATTTCGCGGGAGTCCTTTTCGATCCGGCGAAACTCGCCGCCGGGGCCGGCCAGCCCCTCCTTGAGCACGCGGAAATACCAACCCGTCAAACCGTGGTCATAAATGTATTGCGTCATCCCTTCCACGCCGAAGCGGCTATCGATCTTCCAGCAAGGGGTGCGGGGCTGCGATACCTGGATCACCGCGTCGCCGAGTTGAAAGATGTCGCCGATGCACACGTTCGTTTCGTCCCAGCCGGCAACGGAAAGGTTTTCACCGAGCGAGCCGGGAACGAGATCATCGATGACGTCAGAAAATGCGTTGGCCAGCGCGGCATAATTCCCTGCCGGATACTGGTGCAGGGCCTTTTCGGGCCCGCCATGTACGCGAAGGTCGGCCTGTTCGTCTCCAGCCAGCCCGTTCATGCCAACCCAGGCGGGCTGGTTCAGCGCTGTTTTGAATATCCCGCTGGGTCGATTGTTCGGAGGCAGGGGGCGGACGCTTCCCGCAAAGAGCGTCACGGTGCCAGGCTGCGTTTCAAATGAGGCTTCACTCATTGGAATCGACGACATCGGCTCTGCAATTGGAGTCCGGACTGCCGCCTTCAGCAACGCGGCTGAAGTCGTTCGATTTTGTCATGCCCACAACTCAATGACCTTGGCCCTGCCCCTTGGACTTCTTGTGACCTTTGCCACCCGATTTTCCTTCGTTTCCATGCTGCTCGTTCTGCCGGTAATCACGATGCTGCTCCTGATAGCGCGGAACATATTCCCGGTTGTACCAGTCGTCTTTCACGAAGTAGACGCGTTCACCGCAGGCGTTGTATCTGCTGCAGTGCTTGCTCCAGTGTTTGGCGTGGCCCGGAGGTACACGCAGATAGACCGGAGGGTGATTCATCGGCGCCGGCCCGATAAAGACCGGCTGTGCGTAGATGAGTTGTGGCGGAGGGTAGCCGCCGATGTCGAGGCGGCCGTAGAAGCCAGGCTGGCCGATGCTGACCGAGACGCCCACGTCGGTCGCCAACACCGGAGAGGCAAAAGCAATCGCCATGGTGGATGCAATCAGAAATCGTTTCATGAGAAGTTCCTTGTCTGTAACTCGGAGGACGGAGATAGTGGGCCGGCACGAGCATGGCCCGGCCACGGGACTCAACAAGTATACGCCGATGTAACCGTATCCAATGGGGCGAGTCGAGTGTTGCCCAGCCCGATTCAATCGCACTGCTATCGTCCGCAGCGGAATTCGACAGCGGGCAAGGTCGTGATTTCAGCGGGTTACCGCAAGTCGCGCAAAAGTCCTGCTGGCAAAATCTCGCCACCACAATCGAGGTCTTCCGATAACTGAAGGAACGCTAGGCATGGCTGGAAATCGGCCTCAGCGGTCATTGGGGTTCTCTGCCACCAACGGCCGCAATCAGTTGGTCAACGGTCGCAGCCTTGGAATTCTGGTTGAGTGACCGCTTGGCATTTCAGGCTACTACCGCACCGTGCCCTAAGCAGTCGGTCGATCTTTGGAAAAGCAGACCTTCAACTTTCGTGCGAAACCGCGC
>NZ_FLQY01000036.1 GCF_900089945.1 Candidatus Propionivibrio aalborgensis
GATGGGTTGTACTTCGATCATATTGGCTATCCGTTGCTTTTACCCGAGGTTCTGCCCGATCGTGTTGGCTGACCAAGGCAGCGATGAACCGGACAATCCAAAGAAGCGATAAGGTACTCCACCTACTGATTCGCCAGCCGCCATCTGCTAGAATTCTTGAACGATAGCGCATGGAATACTATTCGTAGCTGTTCGTAGCGCTCCGGCTCCCGCGAGCCATCCGTTGATTCCAATCGTTGTCAAATTCTGATTCAGTGATCGAGGGCACTCCATGAAGTCGACACCATCCAGAACCTGCATTCTTTTTACCGCGCTTGTGCTGACGCTGAACCCTGCTTTGGCACAGCAAGCACCTGCTACGAATGCCGCTACCGCCAATCCAGCCGCCAAGACGTTTTCGCAGCAGGACCTCGATCAACTGGTCGCCCCGATCGCGCTGTATCCTGATCCCCTGCTGGCGCAGATTTTCATGGCATCAACCTACCCGCTGGAAGTGGTCGAAGCGGCACGCTGGTCCAAGGCCAATCCCAAAGTCAGCGGACAGGCGCTTGAAACCGCAATGGAGTCGCAGCCCTGGGATCCGGCGGTCAAGTCCCTGACTTCGGTACCGCAGGTTCTGCAGCAGATGAATGAGAATCTCAGCTGGACGCAGAAACTGGGTGACGCCTTTCTGGCGCAGCAGGATGACTTGATGAATACCGTGCAGGCTCTGCGTGCCAAAGCGGCGGCTGCAGGAAACCTCAAGACAACTGAGCAACAGGTGGTCAAGACCGAAACGCAGGGAAGTCAGACAATCTATGTCGTCGAGTCGCCCAAGCCGGACGTGATCTACGTGCCGACCTACAATCCGTCGGTCGTGTACGGCACCTGGTGGTACCCGACCCCGCCGTACTACATGTATCCGCCCTCTTACGTTTATCCCCCCGGCCTGGCATTTGCCACCGGCGTTTTGGTCGGCGCAGCCATCTGGGGAAACTGCAATTGGGGCTGGGGCGGGCGCAACAACGTCAATGTCAACGTGAATCGCTATAACTCGTTCAACCGAACCAATATTTCCAACAACAACTGGAACCACAATGTCAATCATCGAGGCGGCGTGGCATACAAGGATCAAAACGTCGCCAGACAGTACAACCGCGGCGGGAACGCGCAGGCCACAAAGGCTAGAGAAGATTTTCGCGGACGCGCTGAAGCCGGGCGTTCCGACCTCAAGGGCATGGATCGCAACGAATTGAACAACCGCGTGCAGCAGGCCGACCGCGGTGCACAGGCGTCGACGCGCGACAGGGCGGGCAACGCTGGAACGAGGGAATCCGCTGCCGCTGGCAACTTCGATCGCTCGTCAGCCGGATTCGACCGCTCTGCAACTGCAGGAACTCGCGACCAGACGGCTGGCACCCGTGACCGTTCGGGCAGCGGCGGGTTTTCCGGAGTGGGCAATGGCGCCTCGACCAGAGAAGCAAGCCAGCGCGGCAGCAGCAGCAGGGCGGATTTCGCAAGCCGCAGCGGCGGTGGGAATTTTGGCGGAGGTGGTGGCAGCCGTGGTGGCGGTGGCCGTGGCGGCGGTGGCCGACGCTGATCAACCCTGCCAATCAAATCTACGGAGAATACGATGAACCTGAAGCACAAGATCAAGATACTTGCTGCGGCCCTGTTGATTGCGACGACTCCCACAATCAACGCGGCACCACCAGCCCCGGCGACGCAGCAGATCACCCAGAAGGCATTTGCGACGCCGGACGATGCCGCCAAGGCGCTTGCCGAAGCCGTCCGCGCCAAGGATGTCAATGCATTGCTGACCGTGGTCGGCCCGAGTTCACGCACGTGGCTCTTCAGTGGCGACGCAGTCACTGATCGGAATGACTGGAAGAAGTTTCTGGCAGATTTCGATCAAAAGCATTCGATTACCGAAAGCACCGACAACCACGCGTTCCTGCTTGTTGGCAACGATGGCTGGCCCTTCCCCGCACCTCTGGTCCACAAGAGTCAGGGCTGGGTCTTCGATGCCGAAGCCGGTCGCGAGGAAATCATCAACCGGCGCGTTGGCCGCAATGAGCTGAACACGATTCAGACCTTGCTGGCCATTGTCGATGCGCAACGCGAATACGCGACGGGTGACCCTGATGGCAATGGCTACAATGACTACGCTCAACGCTTTATCTCCAGTACGGGCAAGAAGGACGGCCTGTACTGGCCGGTTGAGGCTGGCGAATCCCCCAGCCCGCTAGGACCTCTGGTTGGCGAAGCAACGCTGAAAGGATACGGCAGGGGCAAGAAGGCTAGCACCGGCCAGCCGTCTCCCTATAACGGCTATTACTACCGCATTCTGACGAAACAGGGCAAGAATGCGGCCGGTGGCGGCTTCGACTACCGGGTGGGTGACACGATGATCGGCGGCTTTGCCATCGTGGCCTATCCCGCAAAATTCGGCACCTCGGGAATCATGACCTTCATGGTCAATCACGACGGTGTGGTCTTCGAAAAGGATCTCGGCGAAACCACTGCAGACGAAGCTCGCAAGATGAAGAGCTTCAATCTGGATGCGGGCTGGAAGATGGTCGAGATGCAGTAGATCCTCAGGCTTCCGGCAGGGAAGATCGCTGACGACTTGCGTCACCAGCGATTTGGAGCGCCCGCTTGCAGACGTTCAACGACTTGCAATTCGTCGGCCCTGCCAATCATTGACCCTGCTCACGCAACTTGCCGATTTTGTCGAGCTCCTTCTGAAGGGCAACACGCTCAAGCTTGGCCATCGGCAGGTTGGCGAACATGGAAATCCGGCGCTGCAACTGATTGTAGGCGAAGAAGAATGCTTTGCGTCTTTCCGAATCGCTGCCTTCAACGGCAGCAGGATCCTCAACACCCCAGTGTGCCGTCATGGGCTGCCCCGGCCAAACGGGACACACTTCACCAGCCGCGTTGTCGCAGACAGTGAAGACAAAATCAAGCTGCGGAGCACCGGGTACCGAAAACTCATCCCAACTCTTGCTGCGCAGGCCCTCCGTCGGGATTCGGTTGTTCTTCAGCAGTTCGATGGCAAACGGGTTTACGACACCTGCCGGATGACTTCCGGCGCTGTAGGCATGAAAGCGGCCTTTGCCAACCAACGGCAGATTGAGGATCGACTCCGCCAGAATGCTTCGGGCCGAGTTGCCGGTACAGAGAAATAGCACGTTGTAGATACGTTCACTCATGACTTACCTTTCGTGGATGAGGCCGGTTTTGATCTCCGGCGTTTGACCATGGTGCTGACTTCGATTGTTCTTGGCAGGCATGCCTGGCCATGACAACAGTTGGTGGTGAGGAAGGCGATCAACTCGTCCATCATGGAAAAATCCGTCGAATAGCGGATGAAACGGCTTTCGCGCTGGTTGTTGATCAGTCCTACTCGCGTGAGATGGGCCAAGTGGAAGGACAGTGTCGCGGGTACCATCCCAAGTTCTTCACCAATGGAACTGGCTACCATACCCTCCGGGCCGATCTCCACCAACAGGCGAAAGATGGCCAGACGGGATTCGTGACCGAGGGCAGCAAGAAGTTCGGCAGCGTTTAGAGTTTCCATTATTCGAATAATATCAAAATGTAGCTATGGAAACGTTAAAAGCGCGGCCGGTATCGGCGCGTTTAGATTTCGCGCAGAGAAAGTGTTCCGGACAGCCGAGTCGTAGACCGCTCGGCTGTCGCATGTGCTTGTCCGCATTGCGATGTCCGAACGGTCTTTCGGACTCGCTGATTTTCGCCAATCTCAATGAGCGAAGGTGGCCGGGAGTGCCAGACGAAAACCAAATCTCCTCGCTCTGTCCGGGTCAATTACTTTGCATCGTCGGTCAGCCCGAACGGCAATTGGCGGTCAGTAGATGGGAGAATCTGCCTTTACGAAACCTGCTTGAACTGGTGCAGCGCCGAAGGTGCAGGCCAGCCTGCCTCTTTGCAAACCCTGACTATCGCCTCGTTGGTATCGAAGTACACCTGCCAATAGTTGTCGGTGTGAGTGTAGGGGCGCACGGAAATCTGCGGACCTTCGAGCTTGATGTCGAGCAAATTGATTTCCGGCGGCATTTCACTGGACACATTGGGGATCATCGCTACGGCGGCTTTAAGTCGGTCGATGGCATCCAGGGGGTCAACACCGATGGCCAACTGCGCCACGCGCTCGACGCGGCGTACCGGAAGTACCGAAAAATTCTGGATCGTGTCGGCGAAGATCTTGCCGTTGCCAATGATGGTGTTCACGTTGTCCGGCGTTACGATGACGGTACCGAACAGTCCCAGCTCGTGCACCGTGCCGACGACGCCACCGATGCTGACGAAGTCGCCCACCTTGAAGGGCCGCAGCACCAACATGAAGGCGCCGGCGGCGAAGTTGCCAAGCAGCCCGCTCCACGCCGCTCCGATCGCCAGGCCGGCGCCTGCCAGCAGCGCTGCGAAGGAGGTCGTCTGAATGCCGAAGAAACCCATGATGCCGAGTACGAGGGCGACGTTCAGCGTGATGGCGATGATCGAGCCAAGGTATTTGGTCAAGGTCGGGTCGACTCGATTGCGGTTCATCGCCGCCTGCATGATCGTGATCACCCAACCGATTAGCCAGCGCCCGACGATCCAGAAGGCAATGGCGGCCAATATCTTGATCGCCAGTTCGGTGGCGGTGGTACTGAGGAAGGTCTGGATTGATTGCATGTCCATGGCAAATACTCCTTTCGGGTAGTAATTGAATTGCTTCTTGTGTGGTGGCCGCCCAGTGGCGACAGCCGTCGGAGAAAGCTATGGACTGGATTGGATTGAACGGAACCTACCAGCCCCTGGAATGCCGAGATATTGCCACACGGCCGGCAAGTGTCAATGGCATTGAAACGGCAGGACCGTTTCGATCAGCTCGACTGTAGCCCGACCCTATTTCGGAAACATGAATTGAACCTGGACCCGCAACTGCCAGTTTGCCGCGTCGTCCGGTTTGACGACGTTGTAGTACGCGGAAAGCTGCGTGTTTACCGGCAGCTTGCCGATGTGGAAGATTTTGCCGACGCCGCCGCCGAGTGGCACGGTCCAGCGTTCGCTGTTGTCGGCCTTCCAGTTGGCGGTGATGATCGGAGATGTGGTCAGGTACGTTCCGTCTGAATAATTGTAGTTCAGGAATGGCTGGATCAACCCGTTGTTGTAGCTTCCCCCCTGCTTGTTGCTGGACAGCGACCAGATGTTGTTGACCAGCGCACCGTAGACCCAGGGGTTTCCTTTTTCAAGCTTCAGCACGACAAAATTCGGGCCCAGACCCCAGTTGTCATTGCCCAGCCGATTGTTGCTGTTGGTCGGCATCTGGGCTATGGCACCCACCCCCCAGATCAGACCCTTCGGCTGGGCGGGGGAGAGAAATGCGGCGAACTGGATGTCGCCCAGCCCGGTCGTTGAATCCTGCCCGGGCGTAAACCCCGGCTGCGTAATCACCGGCATGATGGTGCGCGTGATGATGTTCCACTCGCTGTTTACGTTGATGGGAATCACCGGCTGGATGTTGAGTACGTTCTGCGTGCCGTCGCGCGGGCCGGTGTTGAAGTTGGTATTGTTCTGGAAAGGCACGCTGACCAGATTACCGACCGGGTTTTGGGAGATCTTGGCGAGTTCTTGGGCACTCATTTCGGCGTGCGCGGTGGGCGGCACGCCAATTGCGATGAGCATCGCCCCGGCAAGCATGGAAATGAAGCGTTTGCGGTTGTTCATCATGTCAATTCCTCAATCAAAGGCGGATTATGCCAAACATGCCAACACATTGCGATGATCAGGGCGGTCTGCTCTGAAGGCCATTGGAGTACAACGACCGTCCAATCCGGCAGTCCGGTCCTCGGCGTCAGGTGGAATTCATTTCGCACGCATTATGATTTTGGCCTATCTGCCAACAACACTCGAGAAGAGACCCGCTTAGGCCCTTTTTTATCAATTCAAATTCGACCGCGTAGGCCGGGAATTGAATCCTCTTGGGTGGGAGGCTTACTGCCGCTACCGGCAATCAAGAGATGTTCGTCGAAAATCGGTGCCTGTCGGTTTCGACATCGACGGTTAGTCGCGTGTGGTAACGCGGTCGTAGGAAATATTCGGACCGGTACTGAGGTGAGGTCGCGAGCCGCCTCGTGGGAGACGGCCCGCGTGTTTTCCGGGCAAAGCGTTAGTCCGTGGCTTTCTTGAGCGCTGCAGCTGCAGCCTTCTGTGCCTCCGCCGTCATCTGCGACGGGCCGAGCTTAAACGTCAGCTTATTAATAGTGCCGGTGAACTTGAATGGCAATTCGTAGCTGTCGTCCACTCCGGATCGCGTATCGAGCCCCACGTCGAAGGTCTCATCAATGGACATAAGGATCGGGATCGTGTGCTTGATCGTCTTCCTGGCCAGTTCCCTGCCGTCCACGGTAAGCACGCCGGTGCCGCCCTTGCCCGGGCCGGGGCCGTCATACTTGAAGTCGAACACGATCATGTGCTTGCCCGGCTTAAGCGCCTTGCCGAACAGGTCCGCGTCAACGATAGCACCCACGCCGCCTTCCCAGCGGAATCGTTCGAGATCAAGCAGGTTGTAGACGAAGACCGGTTTGCCCTCTTGCAGGAAAAGGCCGTAGCCACCGAAACGGCCGCCCAACGTTGCGATCATGCCTTCCGCGCCACCTTCAGGGACGGTGATCTCGGCGGTGATCGTGTAGTCCTTGTTCAGGATGCTGGGCGCGTTGCCGGTGGGAATGCCGGCTTTTTCACTCGTGTAGGTGAAAACGGTCTGGCCAGCTGTGGCACTCGGTCGTGGCGTTAGGAGACGCGGCAGTATCGAGTTGTCCAAGGGCAGAACCTGGTATTTCTTCGCCTCGGTCAGGAACATAGCCTGCATCTCCTTGAGCCTCGCCGGTTGTTTGGCCGCGAGATCGTTGTACTGCGAGTAGTCCTTCGCAATGTTGTAAAGCTCCCACTTGTACTCGTTGATGTGCGGCAGCGCATTGGCACCGAGAAGCCAGACGGCTTCCGGTGGTGTCGTGCAGGCATACCAGCCGTCGTGGTAGATGCCACGGTTGCCGAACATTTCGAAATACTGAGTGTCGCGTTTCGACGGCGCCTTCGCATTCGCGGAATCGAATGTGTACGTCATGCTTACGCCTTCGATGGGCTTCTGCTTGATGCCGTTGACTTCGTTGGGTGCCTTGATGCCCGTCGCCTCCAGAAGCGTCGGCACGATGTCAATCATGTGATGGAACTGCGTGCGGATGGCGCCCGCGTCCTTGATGTGGCCGGGCCACGAAATGACCATGCCCTGCCGGGTGCCGCCGAAGTGCGACGCGACCTGCTTGGTCCACTTGAATGGCGTATCGAATGCCCATGACCACGCCACCGACATATGCGGGTAGGTCTTGTCCTGACCCCAGCCCTCATAATGCAGCATCTGCTCAGCCTCGGGCAGAGTCAGAATGCCGTTATAGGCGGTCATCTGATTGAAGGTGCCCTCCAATGTGCCTTCAGCGCTGGTGCCGTTGTCGCCGCTGATGTAGATGATGATCGTGTTGTCCAGCTTGCCCATATCTTCAACGGTCTGGATGACACGGCCGATTTCATGATCAGTGTAGGCAGCATAGCCGGCGAAGTTCTCCGCCTCGCGGGCATATAGTTTCTTTTGAATCAGTGAAAGCGAGTCCCACCTCGGAAGCTTCGCGCCGCCATATTCGGCCTGACCGTCCGGCCACGGGGTGAGTTGGGTCTCGGGCGGAATCACACCGAGCCGCTTCTGGTTGGCGAAAATCTGCTCACGCAGCTTTTCCCATCCCATGTCGAACTTGCCTTTGAACTTCTCCCGCCATTCCAGCTTCGGCTGATGCGGTGAGTGCGTGCCGCCGGGCACGTAGTAGAGAAAGAATGGTTTCTCGGGTGCGACCGCGTTCAGGTCGCCCAGGTATTTGATCGCCTCGTCCGCCATATCGGTAATGAGGTTGTAGTCCTTCTTGCCGACGAACGGAAAAATCTGCGTGTGATCGCGGAACAGATAGGGCGTCCATTGATCCGTCTCGCCGCCCATGAATCCGTAGAAGTACTCGAAGCCCATCCCAGACGGCCATTGGTCGTAGGGGCCGGCCACGCTGTATTGATAAGTGGGCGTGTTGTGATTCTTGCCGAACCACGAAGTGGCGTAGCCATTGTCGCGCAGGATCGTGCCGATGCTGGCCTTGTCGGGTGTGATGACCGAATCGTAGCCCGGAAAGCCGGTGGACATTTCGCCGATGACGCCGTAGCCGACCGAGTGATGGTTGCGGCCCGTGATCAGAGCTGCCCGCGTCGGTGAGCACAGCGCGGTGGAGTGGAACTGCGTGTAACGCAATCCCGCCTTAGCAATGCGATCCATGGCTGGCGTCGGAATTACGCCACCAAAGGAGCCGGAAACGCCATAGCCCTGATCATCGGTCATGATGAGCAGGATGTTCGGCGCACCCTTGGGCGGCACTACGCGCGGCGGCCAGTAGGGTTTGGAATCTGTGGCCGATTCCTTGATAACGCCCTTGAATGGTAAGGTTGGTGGCGGGAGTTGGTTTCCGTTAATTACTTGCGTGGCGCTGGGCGAACCGGGCGTGCCGGAGATTTGTTGGGCCTGTACACTTGTCAGCGCCAGCGCGCTGAACAGCGCAACCATGAGGAAGCGTCTCGTTTTCATATTGTTCCTTCCGTTTTTGCCAAGGATTGGGATTCCAGCCGATAGAGTGAAGTATTCCTGTCGAACGGAAGCCGGTCAACCATAACTTCTTCGCACGAACATCCCCAAACCGGTGAAATCTTTGGTGTCACGTTGTAAAGTTCTCAACAACAGAAAAACGGAGAGGAACTACCCCCACAAAACCGCCTTTTTCGAACTGATCTTCGCCTTGGCTGCATCCCAAAGTCATGATCCGTCATCGACTGCCTGCGCTGCGTTGCTGCCTTTGGAACAAATAGTCTGACCGATTCTTGTGGATCCCGAAGCGCCCGACGAGTCTGCGAAAACCAGACACTGGACTGAATGGCGCCCATGTGGATAACATTGAGGGCAGTACCCGGCGAACCGTCGCGACCCCAAGTAATCACGCAGCGGGAATGGCCGGTATCCACCCGTGAAGAAATGAAGATTGAGCGAGAGTTCGACGAGCCAAGCAAACGATGAACCCACACAAAATGAAATCATTCAAATCCAAAATCCTTGTGCTCAGCGCATGCCTCCTTGCCACGATGGCATTTGCAGTCGAGACCCACGCTCAAGTTAAGAAAAATGCCAATTTCGATGCCGGGGTCGCAGCCTATCAAGCCAACGATCAGGCGCTGGCCTACAAGAGTTTTCTGGTAGCCGCCAAGGAGGGCCATGCCGATTCCCAGTTCAACGTGGCATTGATGTATGAGAAAGGCATCGGGGTTGGCAAAGATGAGAAGGAGGCAGTTGTTTGGTATGGCAAATCCGCTGCGCAAGGAAATTCGGCCGCGCAATACAACCTGGGAGTGCTCTACGAAAATGGTCGTGGCACGATGATTGATTTCGCAAGAGCCAATGAGTGGTATCGCAAGGCTTCGGTGCAGGGCGATGCGTTGGCCATCGGCAATCTGGGCATGCTGTATGTACGCGGCCAGGGTGTGAAGGAAAACAAGGTCGCGGGCGTGGCGCTGCTCCTGGTATCTGCTACCCAGGACCCTTCACCCGAAAATAATGCCAAACGAAATCTTGCAAGTACTCGTGGCCTGACGACGGAGATGGTCACTGAAGCCCAAGCACTCTCTGGAGAACTGAGCAGTGCCAAGAATCTGCTGGTGCCGCTCGATCAGTATTTGAAGAAGACCGAGAGTGGTGCGAAGAAGAAATAGCGACCTGATCGCTTACGGGAAGGCATGAGTATCGGGTCCGGCTCACTTGCATTCGAGTTCTGCCCACATCTGATGCGGCGACCAATTATGTCGCAACCGATCGAGCCCCTCAGTAGGGCGGTGTCCGGTCTAATTGGGCTAAAACTCTGGCGTTCTTTCGTCGGAAACTCCTGCCTCTCGGTCAAGACAGAAGCTTCAAAGCGACCGCTTCACACGACCAAACCCCGGTGAATCCACCGGCATAGCCGGGGATCACAAAGCACCTGAGACAAGGCACCGAATTTGAATACAGGCATGCCTTGCGCCGGTCCGGGTAGGGTCCGGCGCAAGGCATGCGAGACAGCGAGGCTGCCGAATCAGTCGTTCTTGCCAGGAACCTGAAGCGCCTCGAGGGCGGCATCGAGCGCGAAGATGTGTTCGACCCACCAGCGGTTCCAGTCCATGGCCTCCACGTCGCCGATCTCGAACGGATCGGTTCGGATATTGAATATCTTCGGCGCGCGCAACGTCGTGAAGGGCTGGCGCCAGACCGATGCACCGTGCGCCTTCTGTTCGGCGAAAACAATCTTCCACTGGTCGTAGCGCAGGCCGACAAGCTGGCCGTCGTCGTTGAAGTAGAAGAACTCGTGGCGCGGGCTCGGCGACTTACCGGCCAGCGCGTCGGTGATGTCGTAGCCGTCGATATGGACCTTGAAGGTCTTGTTGCCGACCTTCATGCCCTTCTTCAATTGTTCCTTCACGTCGGGCACCCCGGCGGCGGCCAGCAGCGTGGGAAGCATGTCCTCGTGCGCGAAGACGTCATTGAGCACGGTACCGGGCTTGATCACGCCGGGCCAGCGAATGGCCGTCGGCACGCGGTAGCCGCCTTCCCAGTTCGTGTTCTTCTCGCCGCGGAACGGTGATGTGCCGCCGTCCGGCCAGGTGAATTTCTCGGCGCCGTTGTCGGTCGAGTACATCACGATGGTGTTCTCTTCGAGTCCGAGTTCCTTCAGCGCATTCAGAAGCTCCCCGACGTGTGCGTCATGCTCGAGCATGCCGTCGGGGTAGATTCCCAGCCCGGACTTGCCGCGGGACGACTCCTTCAGCCGTGTCCAGATATGCATGCGGGTGGAATTCCACCAGAGGAAGAAGGGTTTGTCGGCCTTCTTCGCGTCGGCCATGAAGCGAATCGTCTCCTTGGTGACTTCGTCGTCGATGGTCTCCATGCGCTTCTTGTTGAGCGCGCCCGTGCTCTCGATGCGCTGTGTGCCGTCGGCGTTTGCCCAAGTGTGGATGACGCCGCGAGTTCCGAAACGCTTGCGCAGCTCGGGGCTCTTGAAATAGTCCTCGTGTTCTGGCTCGTCTTCGGCGTTCAGGTGGTAGAGCGAGCCTTTGAATTCCTGGAAGCCGTGCGCGGTGGGCAGGTGTTCGTCGAGGTCACCCAAGTGATTCTTGCCGAACTGCCCTGTCATGTAGCCCTGCGCCTTGAGTAGCTCGGCGATGGTCACGTCGCGAGCCTGCAACCCTTCCTTGGCGCCCGGCAGACCGACCTTCAAGAGGCCGGTGCGGAACGGCGACTGCCCGGTGATGAAAGCGGCCCGTCCGGCCGTGCAACTTTGCTGGCCGTACCAGTCGGTGAACAGCGCGCCTTCCTTGGCGATGCGGTCGATGTTCGGCGTCTTGTAGCCCATCATGCCCTGATTGTAGGCGCTGACGTTCCAGTAGCCGATGTCGTCGCCCCAGATGATCAGGACGTTGGGCTTCTTCTGCGCCGCTTGGGCCAGCGCGGGCCAACACAGGGCCGCGGCCAACATGATCGAGAGGACTTTCACTAAGGTTTTTTTCATTGGGCTTCTCCGCCTGCGAAGGCCTCACCGCAAGGCCATCTGTGGTTGTGCGATATGCCTACTCGAACGCGAAAACCTTCTTCCAGTCCTTTTTCATGCTGATGACTGTCCAGCCCTGCTTTTGCGCCTCGTCATAGAGAGCCTGCGTGAAGGCGCCGACCTTGGTCGCCGGCAGCCCTTGTGCCGGACCATAGGCGTATTCACGTTCGGCATCGTCGTGCATCACCAGCATCGATAAGCGCGCACCGTCGCCAGCCTTGGTGTATTCCAACATCTGCCGGTCGCCTGATGTGTTACCAACAGCCATGTGCGGACGTCGACCAATCATCAAATGAATGCCTTCGACCTTACCGGCGTTGTTGTCGTTGAGCAGCAGCTTCGTCTCCTTGGTCAGGAAGGGCTTGCCGTCCTTGGCATAGCCGTATTTGGTGCCGCCGGCGGTGCCGACCACCTGCTCTGGCGGGATGCCATAGACCTGCTCGGAGTACTGGCGCACGAAGTCCTGGCCACCGCCGGTGACGATCCAGGTCTTGTAACCGTTCGCACGCAGATATTTCAGCACTTCCTGCATCGGCAGGTAGGTAAGCTCGGTATACGGCTTCTTCCAGCGCGAGTCCTTCGCCACCGCGAGCCATTTCTTGACTTCGGCGTTGAATGAGTCGACGGGCATGCCGGTCAGCGTCGCGGCGGCGAGCTTCTCGAGGTCGGGCAGCGTCAGCTTGGCGATGGCTGCATGATCACCTTTGAGTATCTCCAGCACGGTCGAAAATGGGGCGACTTTGGCCAGCTCGGGCTTGGCTTTGACCAGTGCCGGGACGCTTTCCAGGATGTACATCACCTGCGAGTACATCGGGTGCTCGACCCACAGTGTGCCGTCCTGGTCGAAGGTGGCGATACGTTCGGCAGGCGGCACGTATTTCGGGCCGTCCTGCGTGGTGGTGTCTTTCACAAAGGTAACGATCGCCTGTTTGGTGGCGCCGTCATTCCATGACGGCAGCGGGTCGGTCTGCGCCTGCGCGCCGGATGCAAGCAGCACGCCCAGCGCCAAAACACGCAAGGATCTGGAAAAAACGCAGAGTCTTAGCATGGTTATTCTCCTGTTAAACGGAATACAGAGTGATCGAGCAGCATTTCAAAAACGCGGCTCGGCCGCATTAATCACCCAAGACACGGGCGACCCTTTCAGGCCGCCCGCTCTATTACTTCACACTACTCAATCTGAGCTCCAGGGTGCTCTGCTATTCGCCCGCGTGGCTGGTCGTCTTGGACTCCTGCATTTCCTCGATGATCTGATCGAGGTTGTAGCTCGATGGTGCCTGAAGCGCCGGGAACTTCTTGTAGGTCATCAGCTCCTTCATCCACAACATCTGCCCGATGGGTAGCAGGTTCCAGTCATAGATGTAGGCCGTGCTCGGCGCCGCCAGCGCGCCGCCCATGCCCAAGAGAGACAACTGATCTGCGCCAACGGCTGCCTCGAACGGATCGCGCTTGATGTTGGCCACCTGCGTCCAGTGATAGGACTGGACCCCCAGCAGGCCGCCTGTGGCGTTAGAGGCCGCCATCGCGTAGTAGAACTTCCAGTTCTTGTAGCGCACCGCGGAGGGATGTGTTCCGCTGTAGTAGAAGAGGGTGTCGCGCGCGGACTCCCCCTGACCTTCGAGGTAGGCGCGCTGGTCGACTCCATCGAGCGTCGTCTTGACAATGCCCGGATACGTGCCAGCTTCGATCTTCTTCTTCAGGCCATCACCCTTAGGCCCACCGGCGATGTTGACCAAGGTGGGCAACCAATCCAGCATCGAGAAGATCTGATCCTTGACGATGCCCGGCTTGATGTGCCCAGGCCAGCGCGCCATCATGGGGACTCGCATACCGCCTTCCCAGGTCGTCAGCTTGCCACCCCGGAACGGCGTGACGCCGCCATCCGGGAAGGTGATGACCTCGGCCCCGTTGTCTGTGGTGAAGACCACGAGCGTGTTGTCGAGCTCGCCCATGGCCTCCAGCTTCTTGAGCACCTCGCCAACGTTGTCGTCCAACTGCTTCATGCCGACTTCGTTGATGCCCCAGTCCTTGCCGCCCTTTACGCCCAACATGGCCTCGTACTTGGGCGAGAGCATCGTCGTGATGTGCATGCGCGCCGGGTTGTACCAGACGAAGAAGGGCTTGCCGGTCTTCTTGGGATCATTGCGGTCGAGGTAGTCGACGACCTTGGCCGAGATTTCCTCGTCCACGGTCTTCGAGCGCTCCAGCGTCAACGGACCTTCATCCTTGCAGCTCTGATTCTTCTCCGTGCCATCCGAAGACTTGCATGCGATGACGGGCCGCGGTGGGGTCATGCACAGCGTGGTTCGCGGATCAACGGCGCCAGGCGGGTCGGAGAGTCCCGGGACCGGCGTGTTCTTGCACGGCGGAACCACGGCCTGATCCGTCGGCGACTTGTTGATGTCGGGGAAGCTCACGCCCTGCATCGCGTCGAGGTGATACAGGTAACCCCAGAATTCCTGGAAACCATGGGCGGTCGGAAGCGAGTTCGTCTTGTCGCCGAGGTGGTTCTTGCCGAACTCTCCGGTGTTGTACCCGAGATCGTGCAGAAACTTGGCAACACTCGGAGTGCCGGGCAACAGCGAGGTGGTGGAGCCCGGTAGCTGCGGCATGATCATGCCCGCGCGCAACGGATTCATGCCGGTCATGAACGACGTGCGCCCGGCGGTGCAGCTCTGCTGCGCGTAGGCAGTCATGAACAGCGCACCCTCCTGCGCAATGCGGTCGATGTTGGGCGTTTCCCCGACCATGAGCCCACGGTGGTAGGCTCCCACGTTCATAATGCCAATGTCGTCGCCCATGATGAACAGGATGTTGGGCTGCTTAGGGGCGGCCTGGACCAGGCTCGGCATCGCCACTGACAACAGGGTTGCCGCGGCGAGCACAATGGATAGGAATGGCTTCTTCATGCAAGTGCTCCTTAATTATTAATTGACTTCAGGTGCGGTAAACAGAAAGACGGATATAAATTGCAGCGTTTGAAATACAGTTACAAGAAGGTTCCAGCAACACTCTGGCGGCCGCCAAGGCAAACAAGAACTTATCCCGCTTCGGCGTGCGCTCCCCGTTCGTTACCGCAAATCAACGAAGCAATACGTCAAATTCAAGGCCTGTGTTGCGAACTGTTCCCACCAGCGTATTGTTTATATACGCCAAGCAGGTGGATTGATATAGCACTTTGGGGCAAGAAAAGCGTTGCGGCGCTTTGCTGCCCTAGGGAGAAGAAGATGCGAGCCGCTCGGTGAGGCGCACCAGTTCTGCGAGCGAGCCTGCTTGCATCTTTTCCATCACCCGTGCGCGGTGAATCTTGACGGTACGCTCGGCGGCGCCGATTTCCAAGGCAATCTGCTTGTTGAGGCGCCCAGCGACCACCAGGGCGAGAACTTCGTGCTCCCTCGCCGTCAGGCTCGTGTAGCGCTGCTGCAAGACGAGCAGTTCTTCATGCGCGGCATGGTTCGTGTTGTCGCGGGCCAGCGCATTGGCGACTGCCGCCAGCAGTGTTGCACGCTCGACCGGTTTGGTCAGAAAATCCACCGCACCCGCCTTCATCGCACGCACGCTGGAGGCAATGTCGCCATGGCCCGTGAGGAAGAGGATGGGCATGCTGGACTGAAGGTGCGCCAAGGCTTGTTGCATCTCTATGCCATCCATCTCGGGCATGCGCAGGTCAAGCACGATGCAGCCCGGACCCCCCAGCACCCCGGCACCCATGAACTCGCCGGCGGAGCTCCAGGCGCAAACCCTGTGGCCCGCCGCCTGCAGCAGGCGTGTGAGCGCGGTGCGCACCGAGGCGTCGTCGTCCACCACATGCACGATGGGCACTACGCTGCTCATGGCACCAACTCCGCGGATTTCCCAGGTGGCTTCCTGTTGCCATTGGCGAGCAGGGTGAAGCAAAACGTCGCCCCCTTGCCGGGGTTGTTTTCGGCGCGAATCTTGCCGCCGTGAGCCTCGACGATAGAGCGGGCGATGGACAGCCCTAGCCCCATACCGTCCTGCTTGCTGGTAGTGAAGGACTCAAAGATGTGGGGCAAGCGCGCTGGCGAAATGCCGTGCCCGGTATCCGACACCGCCATCTCGACGCCGTCTTTTCCATTCGCAGCCGTCCGCACGGTGACCCGCCGCAGCGACTGCGGGATGTCGTCCATCGCATCCATGGCGTTGAGTATCAGATTCAGTAGTGCTTGCTGCAACTGCACCCTATCGCCATGCACCGGGGGCAGTTCGCCAAATTCCATATCCATCGCCACCCCGCGCCGCCTTGCCTCGACCGCCAGCAGGTTCAGGACGCCCGCCGCCAGCGTATTGAGATCGAGTGACTCCATCTCCGGCGCGTGTTTGCTCAGCAGGCTGCGCAACTGGCGGATCACCTCGCCCGCTCGCAGGTCGTCGCTGCGGATATCGGCCAGAATGTGACGTACCTCGTCAATCGGTGGTGACTCGGCGGCCAGCATCAGTTCGGCGGCCTCAGCGTTGCTGAGAATCGCCGACAGCGGTTGATTGATCTCGTGGGCGATGGCTGCCGTCAGCTGGCCCGCAGTCGACAAGCGTGCCGCGTGCGCCAGTTCCGAAAACTGCTGGCGCGCGGCGAACTCGGCGTTGCGTCGCAAGCGGCGCTGCACCAGCAGGACGGCAATAGCCGCACCCTGCAGCACGATCGCCAGCAGCACGAAAATGATCTCCCGCCGATACTGTGCCCACAAGCCGGGCTGACTGAACTCGATGGAACAGCCGGCGGGCAAGCGCGATTCAGGCAGGCCGAATCGATTCAGTTCGCGACCGTCCACCCGACATTCCGATGGCAGCGGCGGCAGCACCGGAATCGCAGCTGCCGATTCGCCGCCGAGCACGCGCAGGGCGAGTTCGGCAGCGCGACGCCCGTCGGTCTCCAAGCTTTGCAGCTTGCCACCGGTGATACCGTAACCCATATAGGTGTCGATCATGCCGTATACCGGCGCTTTCGAGGCATGGGCAATTCTCGCCAATGCCTCGCGCGGCGTGTAGATGCGCCCCGCCGTATCGCGCGAGATGACGGTGTACAAAACGATGGTGTCCGGCGGCAGCCGGCTGACTGCCTCGGTCATCTGCTCGAACGTATGATGGTCGAGCCAAGTCGCTTGCAGCCGTCCCTGGAAACGGCGCAGCGCCTGCCGCGCACCGTCAAGAAAAGCCCGGTCAGTCTCCCCCACCCCACCCAAGATCACCACCTGCCGGACGTCCGGCTGCAGGCGCATCGCCAGATCCAGGGTTCCCACCGGGTCAACCGTGGCAGTGACGCCGGTGATGCCCGCCGCAAATGTGCGTCCCCGCACCCAGTTTGCCGGCATGGCGCAGAACACCACCGGTGTTCCCGGCCACAGCTCGGGGCGATGGCGTTCGGCGAAATCAAGCGCAGCTGCTTGAACCGCTATCACGACGTCCATCTGACGCCCTTGGTATTTCCGTTTCAGAAGGCTGACGAAATCCGCCTCGTATTCCGACAGCGCCATCCGGTTCGCGTCCAGCGCCTCAGTATAGAACTCCATGCGGCGCCGCGTACTGGCCGTCAGCGTGCTGAGGATCGCTTCCGTCTCCACCACGCTGGCAGGAAGCGTGTAATCCGAGCCGAGCAGGATGAGCACGCGCAGGGGCGGGGCTTCCTCTGCGGCAGCCGCGAAAGGGAGGAAGATCCAGGCGAGCAAGCAAACGACCCGGAGGCGAAGTAACAGCAAGGCATACTTTCGGTTTGAGAGCCCGTGAATTCTACCAATATACCGTCAGACTTCTGCAACCTCTGGACAGGACAGCAATCCACGTGTGAGTTGCCAAGACTGGTTAAGCAGGAGCCTGGCCAGATTCTGGTTTGTTGAGCGCGTCGCGAAATTGTTTAGAGCGAAATCAACGCAGCTTCAGCAACTGCTTAATAGTGCTCCCAGACCGCCTGTAGAACCACGAACAGGAATGCCGTCGAACAGCCAAACATCAGCACCCCGGTAATCGCGATCAGTGTGCCGAGATGTCTCCAGGGATACTTCAGCAGGATGTCGCCGTAGCCCAGCGCGGTGATCGATGCAGCGGTGAAGCTACCGAGCAGGAGGATTTTACCGGTATGTTTTGGTCCCAGATGCTCCAGCATCCATGCCTTGAAACGGAGCATCTCAGCGATCACATGAAAATAAAGCAGCACGAGCGCACCCTGTCAGATTTGACGGCAGAAACGCAGGTTGAGCGCCTTCCGGAAGCGCACTGAAATTCGTATACTGTGTTTTTCACAAGAGGAGAAGATCATGATGACGAAAAGCTCGTTACTTGCACTATCCGGTTTGGGCCTTGTGCTGGCAGGTTGCGCCAGTGACCAGCAACTGCTTGCCAACGACCAGACCAACGCGGTACAGGCCGCCGTACGTCGTGGTCAATTCGAGATGTCCTGCCCCGGCGCGACCGGAACGATGCTTTCCAATACCCTGCTTCAGCCCGTGCTCTGGAATGGTATCGAACGTGCCGAATATACGGTTGGCGTTCAGGGGTGCGGACAGAAATCCACTTACATCGTTGTTTGCCAGGTTGGATCAGCCAGTTGCCTTGCCGTGTCCGGAAGAAACCAGGCATTCACACAATAGGTTTTTTCTTGGGTTACGTGGTGAATAGAGATATCACCTAAGCCGTCACGCTGGCAGCTGCCGGAAGCTTCCGAAAATGTAACTCTGGGCCTTAGCGGTTTTCAAGCCGGCTGTAATCGAACAGTCCGGCTTCGAGTGGCGCCCACCGTGCGTAGGCTTCGATCAACGCGTCGCTCGCCGTCCAGAATTCCGGATTGGTACGCCGGATCACGAAACGGTCGGCCAGTGCCCGGTAATCGGCCTCGGATGCGAGCTTCTTGATGGCGCCGGCAAGTGCCGGCAATTCCGCTGGCGTCGCGTGGTAGATGGCGTTCGGATACGCCCCGATAAAGCCGGGTACGACGGTCAGCGTGTTCTCGTCGGGCAGCAATTCGGATCGCTCCAGCAACAGGTGCGACACATTGGCGTGGCCGACATTTTTCAGCAGACTGAAGTACTGGGGCGCGCGCGGCGGATCGTCGACCCGCAACACCGTGGCCGGGGGCAGCCACGACAGGCTTGCACCCCGCAGCGATGTCAGGTGCTGCAACTCCTTGCGCGACGCCGCATTCGGCACGCTGGCCAGCTTGAAACGCGAGCCGAGAACCGATGCCAGCCGGCTACCCAGAAAACCGTAGAGTTCGTGCTGCGGATCCTTGCTGCGGTAGGCGATGCCCGTTTCCTCGTCCAGCGGATTCTTGCTGCCGTCAATGTAGGACTTTTCGTCGCCGCTCGCCCCCCGATACCAGTAGTCGCGCGTCGATTTGCGGACGCCTTTGGGCAACAGCGTCAGAAAGTTGCTCTCGCCTTCCATGCGCATGAAGTCCATGTACAGACGGCTGTCGAGCTGGTGCCCGATGTTGCCGTAGGGGTCATAGCCGGCGACCAGCAGGTAGTAGATCCGTTCGAACAGCGGGTAGCCGATCACCCAGGATGTCTTCGGTGCATCGCCGACCAGTCCCTTGACCACCGATGCGCTGTTGAAGTGCCTGAAAATCGTCAGCGCGGCATTCGGATTTTGCCCATCACCGTCCCAGATCAGCGACAGGTCGATTTTGCGCTCGCCGCTGAAACGCTGATTGAGAATCACGCTCTTGGCGGCCAGCACCTTCTTTTCGAGCCTGGAGAGTTCGTGCCATGCGGTGAGAATGGGCGCATCGCTACCGTAGGCGGCGGGCAAGCGCAGATTGCTGGCTTGGCGGGCCAATATCTCCGCGTTCTCCGCACTGAAATCGGAGTCCGGATTGACGAAGAAAACCCAGAAGCGGGACTCGATAACGTCGAGCGCCATCTGGCCGCGACAAACCGGGCCCTTGATGAAGTTCATGACGAAGAACTCGGCCTCATCGAGCAAGAAGCGGTAGCGTGAATCAGGCGGGATCGCGGCAAAAGTGATGAAGGGGTTCGAGGCCTGTTCGATTGCGTAGGACGGTAGCGCTTCGACGCGGTAAGCCGGTTTGAGGAACCAGCCGCGATACTTGTTCATGCGTGCCGGCGATAACAGATACGGCATGTGCGTCTTGGCGACGATGGTTTCGTGATCGAGTACGAGGCGGTAATAAACCCGTGCAACGCCCGGGTCATCGTAGGGACGACGTGTCGCGATAGGCCGCGCCGGCGCATCTGACGCATGCGGCGCATCGGCCGATCGGATGATGCGGAACGAGCGCCGCTGTGGGTCATTCTCGAAGATCAGGTGACCGAGAAACAAGTGCTCATACAGGTAGCGACTCATCAGCCGTTCCTTGAGCGAGTCGCCGTTGAGAAACCGCTCCCAGCCGCGCACCTGTTGTACGACAGCGGGCGGCAATGCCGGCGGCGAATCCTCCGGCGAACCGGCGGCAAGCCAGCGCGTCACGATATCGAGCTCGGCCTGACTCAGCCCCGGCAAGCCGTAGGGCATCCCGCCCAAGGGATGATCTCGTTCGTAGGCGTCGTATTGGTCCAGGCGCGGACACGACTGCGAGCGGTCGAGCGAGAAGTCGAAGGCGGACGAAAGCACCTTTTCGTCGGGCAGCGGGTGCGTTTTCTTGAGTGCCAGGCTACGGAACAGAACGCTCGCCGCCAGATTGTTGTCGGGAGACGGTGTGCGTTCGTTCAGTACCGGATAGAAACTCTTTTGTCGCCATTGCGACGCACGCTGCGCGTCAACGAAGAGTCGCGTCGGCGGAGCCTCGCTGAGACGCGTGGCATCGTAAACAAGCGCCTTGGTCGCACCACGTGCAATGCCTTCCCAGGAACCCAGTTTCAGCTGGCACGGAGCATCGTAGCAGGCATGGCAAACGACGCAGCGCTTTTCGAGCACGGGCCGCACGTCGTCGCGGTAGGAGATGTTGCCTGGACTGACGGCGATTGCCTGGTCGAATCGGGTCGGGTCTTCCGGACCATAGCGTTGGTTGAGTGCGTCGAGGGCGATGGTGGCACACCCTGTGACAAACACGACGATGAGGGCAAGGGCAAGACGGCGCATTGCAAGGTAGTTCCGGTCAGCGTACTTCCAGTTCCGCAATCAGCCGTTTGACGCCGTCGTTGTCCGGCAGCAGCTCGGCGAGTTGCCTAGCGTAGCGCAGGGTGTTTTCCTTGTCACCTGCTTCACGGTTTATCGAGATCAGCGCGCCGAGAATATCAATGTCTGCGGGGAAGCGCTTGTTGGCGCTGCGCAGGATTGCCAGGGCTTCATCACGCTTTCCGGCAGAGTGCACGGCAATGGCCTGAACATAGACATAACGTGAATTCGTCGGTGCCAGCCTGGCGGCTTCGACAAACTCCTTCAGCGCCGCAGCACTTTCCTTCTTGCGCGTCAGCAACAAACCCAGCGCATGATGCAGGTCGGCATCGTGCGGAAGCTTGGCCAGGCCCCGACGCAATACTTTCTCGCCTTCTGCGTCACGCCCCTGTTGGCGGAAGGCATCTGCCAAATTGGCATAGCCGCCAGTGAGGCCTGGATCACGCGCGATGGCGCGCTCGAAGGCGGCAATCGCCTCGTCGGTACGCCCCTGACGCAGGCGCAGGTTGCCCAGATTGACGCTTCCCGAGGGCCAGTCGGCCTCCAACGCCAGCGCGTCCTCATACTCCTTCAAGGCACTTGCGCGCGCCGCTCGCCTGCTCTCGGGAATCCGGTTGTCCGGTAAGTCGGCAAGGATTCGGGCAGCTTCGACACGTACCCCGCGGACGGGGTCGGAAAGCGCGGGCGCAACGATCAGTACCCGGTTCATCGGATCAGCCGGCTCGATCATGCCCAGTGCGGCGATGCGCACCTGTGGATCGGCGTCCTTGAGCAGCGTGCGCGCGCCCTGCAAGGTGCCCGCGCTGGCGTAGGGGCGGGCCAGTGTTAATGCGGTGGCCCGAACGATCCCCGGTTGCGCGGTATTGTTTGCCAGCTCAAGCAGCTTGGGCAGCGCTTTTAAGCCCTGCGTTTCGGCCGCGTTCAGCGTGGTGCCGAAGTGGGGACGATCACGCCAGGCTTTGCCATACCACGTGTCCATGGCGCTGGCAGCCCATTGCGGTCCTTTATCCGTATGGCACTGGGTGCAGGCATTCGGACTGCCCAGCAAGGTCGACAGATCAGGGCGCGGCACGCGCATGCTGTGGTCTGGCCGCGCATGGATCACCATGTAGTCCTGCGTCGGCATGTGGCAGGTGACGCATTGCGCGCCCTTGCCTTCGGCAATGTGCTGGTGGTGTTTCGGCACGTCGAACTCGGCGGCATTGTGGCAACGCGTACACAGCGCATTGCCTTCGGCGCGAAGTTTCAGTGAATGCGGTTCGTGGCAATCCATGCAGGTCACACCGAACTGATGCATTTTGCTCTGCAGGAACGAGGACCACACGTAGTCCTCCTGAAGTTGCTGTCCATCGATGTGGTACATCGGTGGCATGGGCAGTGCCAGCCGGTGAGTGTCTTCCAGCGGCGCGCCGGCTTTTTTGTCTTCGCTCAGGGTCGAGCGGCGTGCGTGACATGCAGCGCAGGTGTTCATCGCCGCCGGATCGGCGAAATGGTCACGCACAGCATATTTGGCATCGGGGCTTGCGAATTTCCATGCCTCGTTCCAGCGTGATTTGAATACCGGCAAACCTATGTCGGCGTCCGTCGGGTACGGCGCCTTGGCGCCTTCGGCCCAGCTCACGTGCCTGGAACCCTGTCCATGGCACGATTCACAGGCGACGTTGATTTCGCTGTAGGTGGTTTTGTAGCTGTCGCTGGCCGGATCGTATCCTTTGCGCAGATCGGTCGAATGGCACTCGGCGCACTGCAGCGCCCAGTTATGGTAGATCCCGGTCCAGTGCAGCGGGTCTTTTGAATCAGGCTTCTGTTTTGGGTAGAGGTGGAACCAGCGCTGGCCACCCAAATTCTTGGGCCGCGAATCCCACGCGATGGGTAGTACCTGATAACGACCGCCGGGGAAGGGAATCAGATACTGCTGCAGCGGATAAACGCCAAAAGTATGGCTGATTTCGTAGTCGGTCAGCTTGCCATCCGGCCCGTCGGTGCGCACGATGAACTTGTTGTCACGTTTGAAAAACGATGATTCGACGCCGTAGTGCTTGAATTTGGCGTCGGCAAAATTGCCGAGCACGGTCGATTCGGTGACGATCTGCATGGCAAGATCGTGATGCGAACCTGACCAGGCCTTGAATTCGGGCTCGTGGCACGATTTGCAAACCGATGCACTGACGTAAGTCGCTGGACTGACCGGAGTTGCGGCCTCCGCTGCGGCAAGGGGCGAAAGTGTTGCCGGTGCCGGGGCTGAAGACGGTGGAGCCAGCGGTGCCGTCTTTTGCGACGTGGCGAAGACCACAATGCTGACCAAAACTACAAGGACCGCCAAACCAGCCGCGATGTACCGATTACGTGATGGCCTGGGACCAACCGGGTCGGTGATTGGGACCGCTCTTCTGGCTTTGATTTTCTTGGTCATTCTGGATTCGTTGCTCGAAGCTGGTGAATCTCACCCATGCACAGCCCGACGGCCACGTAAGTGCCTTCGCCACAGAGTGCGCAATATACCTTACACGTCGGATTGTGCGCCAGCGCGCTTCGACGTCACGCGCGACGTAAGGGTTGTTTCCAGCCTAATCGCGCCGTAGCCCTTACGGCCAGCTCAATGCTGAGGTAGTATTTCAAGTTGTCGTTCGACAGGCTTGCACAGCGACCCTCCCGTATGCTTCCCCGTACTCCCTAGTATGGTCAGGGTACGGTTGAGCGCAGGGGATGTCAAATGGGGTGTTCATGGATTTGCCAGACAAAGGAGAGCAGCATTGAAGATACTTGTTCCAGTCAAGCGGGTGGTGGATTACAACGTCAAGGTACGGGTCAAGGCGGATGGCACGGGCGTTGATATAGCCAACGCCAAGATGTCGATCAATCCGTTCGACGAAATTGCCATTGAAGAAGCCGTTCGCCTGAAAGAAGCCGGTATTGCCAATGAAGTGGTGGCCGTTTCGGCCGGGGTGGCCGGTTGCCAGGAAACCCTGCGCACGGCGATGGCCATCGGCGCCGACCGCGCCATCCTGATCCAGAGCGACGCCGAACTGCAGCCCCTGGCCGTCGCCAAGCTGCTCAAGGCCATCTGCGAGAAAGAACAACCGCAGATCGTCCTGTGCGGCAAGCAGGCCATTGACGATGACGCCAACCAGACCGGCCAGATGCTCGCAGCGCTGATGAACTGGCCGCAAGCCACCTTCGCCTCGAAGGTTGTTGTGGCCGACGGCAAAGCAACGGTGACCCGTGAAATCGACGGCGGGCTGGAAACCATCGAGATCGCGTTGCCGGCCGTAGTGACCACCGACCTGCGGCTCAACGAACCGCGTTACGCGACCCTGCCCAACATCATGAAGGCCAAGAAGAAGCCGCTCGAAACCGTCACCCCGGAAGCACTCGGTGTGGAGGTCGCGCCGCGCCTCAAGACACTGAAAATGAGCGAACCCGCCAAGCGCACGGCCGGGGTCATCGTCGCCGATGTGGCCGAACTGGTCGCCAAACTCAAGAATGAAGCAAAGGTAATCTGACATGGCCATTCTCGTTATAGCTGAACACGACAACACCTCGATCAAACCGGCCACGGCCAACACCGTGACGGCTGCCGCCAAGATCGGCGGCGACATTCACCTGCTCGTGGCGGGCAGCGGCTGCTCGGCAGCGGCGGACAGCGCCGCCAAGATCGCCGGCGTCGCCAAAGTCCTGCGGGTCGATGCCGCACACTACGCCGATCAGTCCCCGGAAAACCTGGCGACGCTGATCGTCGCCCAGGCCTCGTCTTACAGTCATATTCTTGCCCCGGCCACCACCGCCGGTAAAAACATGCTGCCGCGCGTCGCGGCACTGCTCGACGTGGCCCAGATTTCGGACATCGTCGCGGTCGAGTCGCCCGACACCTTCGTCCGTCCGATCTATGCCGGCAATGTGCTGGCGACGGTACAGTCGTCGGATGCGGTGAAGGTCATTTCGGTGCGCATGACGGCGTTCGATGCGGCCGCCGAAGGCGGTGCGGCAACGGTCGAGGATCTTGCCGCCGGTGCCGATCAGGGCCAGAGCAAGGCCGTTTCACGCGAGCTGACCCAATCCGCACGGCCGGATCTGGCGATCGCCAAGATCGTGGTTTCCGGTGGGCGCGGCATGGGCAACGGCGAGAACTATCACAAGCTGCTCGAACCGCTGGCCGACAAGCTGGGCGCGGCGCTGGGTGCGTCGCGTGCGGCGGTCGATGCCGGCTATGTGCCGAACGACTTTCAGGTCGGGCAGACCGGCAAGATCGTTGCGCCGCAACTGTATATCGCCATCGGTATTTCCGGTGCCATCCAGCATCTGGCCGGGATGAAGGACAGCCGCGTGATCGTGGCCATCAACAAGGATCCGGATGCGCCGATCTTCCAGGTCGCCGATTACGGCCTCGTCGGCGATCTGTTCGAGCTGGCTCCCGCATTGACCAACGCGCTGGGGTGAGCAGGGG
>NZ_FLQY01000037.1 GCF_900089945.1 Candidatus Propionivibrio aalborgensis
TTCCTGCGGGTCAAAACCCTGGTAGTTGTCCGCATGTTTGAGCAGACCATCGACGTGTATGCCTGCCTCATGCGTGAAGGCGCCGGCACCAACCACGCATTTCTGCCACGGCACGGCACGGCCGGAGGCTGTGGCGACTACGCTGGAGAGCGCCGGGAAACTTTTGAGATCGACACCCGTTTCGATGCCGTAGAGCTTCTTGAGACCGAGCACCACTTCTTCCAGCGGCGCGTTTCCGGCGCGTTCGCCGAGGCCGTTGACAGTTGTGTTGACATGGGTTGCTCCAGCGTGTTTGCGGTGGCTAATCCCATGTCGTCATGCGCATGCATTTCGATTTCGAGTCCGGTGTTGCGGCGCAAGGTGCTGATGCGCTCGAAGGTGGAGAAAGGTTCAAGCACCCCGAGCGTGTCCGCAAAACGCAGGCGGCGGGCGCCGGCACGTTCGGCGGCTTCAGCCAGTTCACAGAGGAAGTTGATATCAGCACGGGACGCGTCCTCGCATCCGAGGCCTACTTCCAGACCGAGATCGCGTGCCGTGCCGATGAACCTGGGCAGTTCTTGCAGCAGCCAGAAACGATTCCGCCTGAATTTGTATGAGAGATGCTGATCGGAGGCGGGTATCGCAATGTCGATCAGGTGTGCGCCCAGATGTGCGCAAGCTCTGATATCGTCGAGATGCAGGCGGCTCCACACCATCAAGTTTGGTGCCAGTTTCAGCGCGGCGACAGCGCGCACCGAGTCGCGCTCCTCTTCGCCCATGGCCGGGATCCCGACTTCAAGCTCCGGTACCCCGATAGTCGCGAGCTGGCGGGCGATTTCCAGTTTTTCAGTCAGCGAAAACGCGACCCCGGCGGACTGCTCGCCATCGCGCAGCGTGGTGTCGTTGATGGTGACAAAGGGCGGGTTGGCCATGGCACTCTCCTCAACGTTGACGCAGCAAGGATGGTGCCAATATGTAAGCTGCTGAAATATAAGGATTTGAATATTTATAAGGCCGTTATGTGCGTTCAATGTCGCCAATGCGACAATCAGCAGCACAGTTGCCGCAGCCTATCCCGGTTCCTGAGAAGACTTCGCTGGGGTAAACGAAGAAACCCCCATATACGCAAGCCAATTATTGGCTGTGGATACAGGGGTTCTCAGTATGTGGCGGAGAGGGCGTCCTTTGAATTCGAACTTTCATAACGTCTCACATGACTTCACGCCACTACTACAACGCAAGACAGGGCAAGGCTTGCAGCCAAATTAATTATTTCTTGCCATATCTTACCGTATCATCTATTCTCATTTACATTGATGGGTATGATGGAGGGTACAAAAATGGCACGCAAAGCAAAGGAACTTGGGGCGCTGGAAGTGGGCAGACTCAACAAGCCCGGCCTGCATGCTGTCGGCGGTGTATCCGGGCTGTCGTTACAGGTTACGCCTAGCGGCGCTCGCTCTTGGGTTCTGCGGGTAATGGTCGGCGGCAAACGCCGTGAAATGGGCCTTGGTGGATACCCTGACGTAACACTGGCCGGTGCCAAGGAAAAGGCACGCCTCGCTCGCGAAAAGATCGACAACGGGATTGACCCGCTTGCCGAGCGCCTGACCAAGCGGAGCAATCTCGCTGCCGCAGTAGCTGCTGCAATGAATTTCAGTGAAGCCGCTGAAAAATACATCGCTGCACATGAAGCCGGATGGAAGAACGCCAAGCACGCCGACCAATGGAACAACACCCTGGCGACCTATGCTTACCCGATTATCGGCAAGATCACCGTTGCAGACATTGAGACAGCGCACGTCATGCGCGTGCTGGAACCAATCTGGACAACCAAGACAGAGACGGCGAGCCGGGTACGGGGGCGCATAGAATCGATTCTGGACTGGGCGACGGTTCGCGGGTTCCGCAAGGGCGACAATCCCGCACGCTGGCGCGGTCATATCGAACATCTGCTTCCCGCGCGTGCCGACGTTCAGAAAGTGGTTCATCATGCTGCCCTTGATTATCGCGAGGTTGGTGCTTTCCTGGCTGATCTGCGGCAACAGGCCGGCGCTGGTGCCATCGCGCTTGAGCTTGCCATTCTGACCGCTGCACGTTCCGGTGAGGTTCGCGGGGCAAAATGGTCCGAGATTGATCTGGTAGCCGCCGTCTGGACAATTCCCAAGGAACGCATGAAGGCGGAAAAGGAACACCGTATCCCGCTGTCCGCTGAAGTCCTTGGCCTACTCAACTCTCTACCGCGCATGGCCGACACTGATCTGGTTTTCCCCAACGCCAAGAACGCGGTGCTTTCAGACATGACCATGACCGAAGTTATCAGACGCATGGGGCGAACCGGTGTAACTGCTCATGGGTTCCGTTCATCGTTCCGAGACTGGGCCGGTGAGACAACCGCATACCCCCGTGAAGTTATTGAGCATGCCCTAGCGCACCAGCTCAAGGATAAGGCCGAAGCCGCCTATGCTCGCGGTTCGCTGTTCGACAAGCGCCGTCGACTGATGGCTGACTGGGCGAAGTTCTGCGCAGTTCCCGCTGCAGCGGGCAAGGTGACGCCAATACGGGGCAATGCCGCAGCCTGATCAACTCAACGCAACAAGGGAGTTTCAATAGTTTTGCCCAGCAGACTGGTTCAAAAAAATAATTCCATTGTTCGAAATGCTGGCAAGTAGTAAATAATTCGTGTCGCTCATACAACTTCACAGGGTGACACAACATGTATCTACGCACTAAGAAAGCGCTTCCTCTAGCGCTTGAAAATTTCGATTCTCAACCTGATTCAGCTTTTGTGAGGCAGCCCGTCGTCGAAGGACTCTTCGCCATTTCATCCGCTACGGTGTGGAGAATGGTGAAGCGTGGCACGTTGCCTACTCCGCGGAAACTCTCGGAACGTATAACAGCTTGGCGAGTTGGGGATCTTCGCAAGATTCTTCAGGCGAAATAGGCCATGAAGTCCAAAGAAAAAGCCAGTCAGGTGGCGACCCGTCTGGCTTCAAATACTGCATTCACTGAGCATCATTCTACCGCAACAAATCCCCTTCAAGGCTGGTTTGATCTGGCGAAACCTAGCAGGAACCGCCAGCAAAAAAGGGGATGGAAGCGCGGCAATCAGCGAGGACGGATAGACGCTTATCTGTTTGCACAACTGGCGTTGCTGATCGTTCTCGCGCTGCTGATCGTCGGGGGGGTGAAAGGATGAGCAACGTCCACAACATTCTTTCACATCTCGACAGAGTGAAGCAAACCCGGCCTGACTCATGGCAAGCTCAATGCCCTGCTCACGATGATCGTGGCCCGAGTCTGTCAATCCGCGAAACCGACGATGGTCGGGTACTGCTCCATTGTTTTGCCGGATGCTCAGTGCATGATGTTCTTGCGGCTGTTGGCCTGGACATTTCTGACCTTTTTCCGCCTCGTGAAATCCAACAGGGCAAGCCAGAACGCCGCCCCTTCCCTGCGGCTGATGTATTACGTGCGATTGGATTCGAGGCACTGGTCGTTGCTTCTGCTGGTGCTTCGCTTCTGGCCGGTGAGCCGTTCTCTGCTGTTGATCGCGAGCGGCTAATTCAAGCTGTTGCACGAATTCAATCAGCATTAACGGCAGCGGGGGTGCGCTATGCTTAATCTGATTGATGTAAGCCTGTCGCGACTCGATGCGCTGGCCGAAAATTTGGCTTCAGGAACATCGCACAAGGCCGTGGCGAACGCGAGCGCACCGGCATGGGCAACGCATCAAGCCGAGGTCGAGAACGCGCCAGCGGACGATTCTGACGGTGCAAAAGGCATCGACATCGATGAGGCTCGACGTGTCGTCGCCAACGTACTTGAGCGAGTGAAAGACGATCCCAAGGCGCACCTGAATCCTACGGCAATTGAAGCATTTCGGTTCATCAAGAAAAGCGATCCATTCGAGTATGAATGCGCTCGCACCGACATGAAGCGGGCGAACGGGCGGGTTCGTATCAGCTTTCTTGACGACGCCGTGACTGGCAGCACCAGCGGGGTCGGCGCAACCGAGGCAAGCACTGCCACACAGATCGTCGACCTTGCGATTGAGCGTTGCGAACTCTGGCACGATACCGATGGTAAAGCGTATGCCAGCTTGATCCGTGAAGTCGACGTCATATCGCATCGGGAACATTGGGCTATTGATTCTTCTGGTTACCGGGACTGGCTTTCCTGGCTGGCGCACTGCGAGCTTGATGCGGCACCGGCCAGCGAAGCGCTCAAGGCTGCACTAAACGCACTGGCCGGGAAGGCCAAGTTCGATGGCGAAGAGGCGGCACCGGCGCGGCGTGTGGCTCGCACCAAAACCGGTTACTGGATTGATCTATGCGACGAGCAATGGCGTGCCATCCTGATTACGCCGGCTGGTTGGCGGATCATGGAGCAGCCCGAACCGCGTTTTATCCGTAGCAAGGCCATGCGACAACTGCCCTTGCCGATACCAGGCGGGAACATGGATGCTCTGTGGCTACTGTGCAATATCCCGGCTGAGGAAAGGCACCTCGTTTCTGCTTGGATGCTGGAATGCTACCGCCCGGATACGCCCTATCCGGTGCTCGAATTGATCGGAGAACAGGGCAGCGCCAAGTCGACGACGCAATCGACCTTGCGAGCATTCATCGATCCCAACAAGGTCATGCTGCGCGGTCGCCCTAAATCCGTTGATGACATCTATGTCGCGGCGGGCAGTAACCACATGGTGTCTCTGGAAAACCTGTCGGGCATATCAGCCGATCTGTCTGACGCCCTTTGCACCATCTCCACCGGCGGCGGGGCGGCTAGCAGGCAACTCTATACCAATGCCGAGGAAGCCATCATCGAAGCACACAATCCCGTTGTGCTGAACGGCATCGGCGCGGTAATTACCCGCTCCGACCTGCTAGACCGTGCCATTGCCCTTTGCCTGCCGACGATTACGGATAACCGCTTGACCGAAGCAGAACACGAAGCCGCGTTGCAGTCTGAAGCCAGCAACATCTTCGGCGGGATTCTTGATTTGTTCAGTGAGACACTAGCGAAGTTGCCGCATGTCGCTATCGACCAGGCAAGACGACCGCGCATGGCCGACTTCGCTTTATTAGGCGAGGCCATGCACCAGGCGCGCGGAAAACAGGCGGGCACGTTCGTCGATTCTTATCTCAATCACCGGCGCGATGCCATCGCTCGCACCATCGACAGCAACCCCGTGGCGACAGCGTGTCTGGCCTTCGCTGAAGCCGGTCACCGATTCAATGGCACCGTCAAGAAACTGCTTGAGCAACTCAAGGACTATGCGCCACCAATCGAGCGATCAGACTACTGGCCGAAGAGTCCAAAAGGGTTGGCCGATTCCCTTCGTCGCGTAGCGCCAGCGCTGCGGCTGATGGGCATTCAGGCTAGCGTGGATAGTAAACCGAAGCGGGATGGCGTGCACTGTGAGGTTAGTAAGGCGAGTGATAGGGATTTGGCGACAAGTTCAAACAATAGAGTAGCAAGTTCACCAAGTTCACCAAGTTCGCTGATGCAGGATCGGAAGGGCGGTCGAGAGGTAGTTGTGCTATGAACATGGCCGAGTTGAATCGCCTGGGTATCCTTATCCGCACTGGTGAACCGGGAGAACTGCTCATTGACGCCCCACAGGGCGCATTGACACCCGATCTGCTCATCGAACTGCGCCGGTCAAAGGGCGATCTGCTTCGGGAGTTTGCTCAAGGCGTGAATGTGGTGAACTTGGTGAACAATGATTCCTATTGTTTGAACGCTGGCAAGGAATCTGTATCACCTGTCGCCAATCTTCACTCCCGAGTAAAAGTCTGCGCTGGCGATACGGCGACCGCTTCCCGCTGGTGGCTGATTCACTACCACGACCGCGATCCGATGGAGATCGCCTGCTGTCCCGAAGCGACCCATGCAGAGATTCTGGAACGGCACCCGGACGCGGTAGCGGCGGAACCCTTTACCCCGACCATCCGGCAACCATCGGCACCCCTGACCGCCGGTGAGGAGACGGCGATTCGGGCATGGCTGGCACTGATTGAGAAAACCGACCCGGCGTCCATTGCCGAAGTGATCGGCCAGTGCCAGCGGGATGCAGATGCGCGGGACTACTTCACGGGGCGAGCGGCGGCGGACAACTTGCAAAAAAATCGGGCCGATGCCGCTTTTGATGATGTTCGGCGCACATGCGACCAATGCGCGAATCTGATCGCTCGGCGCTGCCAAGCGGCAAAGCACGGCGAGATTGTGGCGAGCCGGAACTATGAACCGATCCGCGACCTACCCCGGCGCTGCGATGGCTATGCACCGGGCGCGGATGACCCAGATCGACGACATGGCCGGGAACGCTGGCCGGGACTAATCCAGAAAGGAAACGAATGATGCGCACCATTGAAGCGGAAACCATGACCGACACGACGGTCATCACACGCGATGAATCGACACCTGTGGCAACGGTCGGCAACTATGAACCTGTCCGGCTCAACGCCTTGAAGCACGGCATTCTTTCCCGGCTGGCGGTATTGGGGCATGAAGATCATGCCGAGTTCGACGACCTGCTGGCGGCGCTGATCGACGAGCACCGACCGGGCGTAATCACTGAACGGCTCCTGATCGAAGAACTGGCGACGATCATCTGGCGCAAGCGGCGGGTATTGCTGGCCGAAGGCGCGCAGATCAATCAGGGATTGAAAAGCGCAGCAAATAGCTCGAAGACGGTGATGGCATCGGCGGCACCGTTTCAAAAGAGCATGGCCAGCGAGAGCACGGACGTGCGCGACCTGCTGGATTTGGCCCCTAATGATGTCGCCGAACGCCAGCAGAACGCGGCGCTTAATTTGGCTGCAACCAGGAAAGCGGCGGCAATTCTTCGCCATGGTGGGCGGAACGCCTACGGCAAAGCACGACGTGCGTTGTTGCCCGGTTCCAGTGATTGTTGGGATGAGCAAATCGAGGAGGAGGAATACCCAGCAACCGCTGAAGGGCTGGCCAAATTTATCCGCGAGATGCTGGAGCCTATCTGCCTTCAGATGGATCGCGAAGCGCGATTTACCCCGGCAATCAAAGCGCAAACCTTGGGCGAAGGGCTTCAAGCGCACCGATTGGAGAAGCTGAACCGATACGAAACGCATCTGGATCGAAAATTTGAGCGATCACTGGCCATGCTTTTGAAGCTTAAACAGCTTCGCGGCGCATGAAACCAGGCACCATCAAAACCGGCGAAACACTAGGCAGGGCAAGGCTTTCGGCAAGAATTAGCGAAAACGATATGTCTAACTTGCCAAATGATTTCGGTAAATTCTTGAGAGTAAAAAAATAATGGGTGGATACGGCAGCGGCAGGCGTAGCGGCAAGAGCACTACAGATGACATGCTGGCGCTTGATGTGCGGCGTCTGCAACGGGATGGAATGTTGACGCCAGGACGTGCCTCCAGTAGGAGTTGGTCACGCAGAGGGACAGAGGTGGCTACCATTCAGGTGCGAGCAGCAGCTGACCGCGTAACCCTGGACTATCGGAGCCGAAGCAATGGCGGCGACTGGCAGCAAGTGGAATATCCCGTTTATCTGGAATGGACAGCCTGCAATCTGGGCGGTCGTCGGGCGTGGTTCCTTTGTCCTACGAAGGGATGCGGGCGTCGTGTGGCGATCCTCTTCGGCAGTTCAGTCTTCGCCTGTCGGCACTGTCACAAGTTGGCCTATCAGTGTCAGCGAGAAACAGACGGCGGCAGAGCGATGGGGCGGGCCGACAACATACGTCGACGTCTTGGATGGCCCGCTGGTATAGCTAACCCTTTAGGCGGCAAGCCCAAAGGGATGCACTGGCGCACCTATACCACGTTGCTGAGTCAGTACCACACGTTTGCATCGGCGTCATGGGAGGACACGGCGCAACGGCTGGGGCTGATGAGGCAGAGGCTGGGCAGCGTGCATGATGCGCTCAAAGGCGAAGGCTAAATCTGTTTCGCAAAATGGCGGAATACCGCGCTGTAGGAACGGGACGGCGGCTGAAGACTGCGGATTCAGAATCTCGACTCTTTCAGGCTAGCGGCTCCGTTATTCGTTTTGGCTTGGCGTCAATAGATGCTGGAGCCCCAAAGTCTGAGCATATTCAAAAGCCGTTTGTCCATGCTCGTTCGATGCGTGGATATCAGCACCTTGGGTAAGCATGGCGACGACTGCCTTCTCGTCGTGACGACGGAGTGCACCAAACAGTTTATGTGTTGCATCAGCCGCCTTGCGTTCCTTGGCCTCGCGTTGGCGGTTTTCCTCGGTGGTATGACGTGCCTCGGAATGTTCAGTATCACGCGCTGATAGCGCGTGTAGTTCTTCTAGCGATTGCGCGCCGAGATTATGCAAGCCGAAAGGCAAGTATGGGTTGTCAGTGTTTGTGAGAACCCAATCAATAACGGTAGTAAGGTCATCATGAGACCGTTCCGATAGCTTGCGAAATAGCCAGATAACAGGCGACACGCTGCCAGCACTGAAATTGGGTAAGCGTTCAAGAACGGTTAGTGCTTTGATACATGCTATGAGTTGAGTGTCGTCTAGCGAAGCAGCGACCGCATACCAAAAGTGTGGTGCGAGACGCATGAATGATCCTGAGCGGGCTGCCGGAAATAGCAACGACATCTTTTCGTCGTCTTCAAACCGCCCTGACGCACCAATTTCAATAAGGTTCTGGATCAGGTTTTGCGATAGTTCCGGTGCCATTATGGGAAAGCCCTAACGAATGACAATTCGCTGGGTCCGGCTTTCATTCCATTCCCCACACGCTAGGCTGTGGCACGCCCATACTATCGATTACCTTTAGCGCGATTGTGAGTAGAGCAGAGCATTTGGCAGTTCTTGGCCGAGCTTCCGCCGCCCTTGCTCCATGCCGAAACGTGGTCGGCGTCCATCTCTTCGAATTTAAATATCCTGCTCTTGTTCGAGGCATGACCAATCGCGCAGAGGGGGCAGTTGGACTCGTCATTATTCTTGGCTGCTTGCGTTTGCTTATCGTATGCGACCCGCTTTACCTTTGTGTCGAACATCCGAACGTCCAACAACTTCGTATCGACCGAGCCACCTAGTAGAAACTCGAAAATTCCCTTGCGGCTTGTCACGTAGTCATCGGCGAAAAATTTTTTCACGTCGCCCGACATCTTCTTTGGATCGTATGACTTGCCGTGGTACAGCTCGTAAAGTCTGCCCCAATCCAATCCCTTCATTTCTGTAAGAACGTCGACAAACATAGTTGAAACCCAGTCGATCACGCCGTTGAAGTAAGTCTTCAGTTGATTGATGTTGTTATCGTTGCGATGCTGGCTCAGATAGCCGCCTATGTCGCCCTTGCTCACCCAGTCTAGCGACCGCTCCAGGAAGTGCTGCCGGTTTGCGGTGCCCTTAATATACGCGCTCCATTTTTGGATGTTCGCGTTCTGGCTGTTGCTGAACTCGGCCTTCGCAAGGGTCACAAACGGCCCGGAGTAGATGGCGTTCAGGAGTTCTTGATCATTGAGAGGCACACCTGCGATGTTGATCGTTTCGAACCACTGCTTGATCTCAGACTCGGTCCCCTCACACTCGTAGATCAGCAATTTCGAGTCTCGAATCTTGGCTTGTTGGTCGGCTGGAAGGCTGTCGAAGTTCTTCGGATTGCCGTTATCTATAATCGCGAACTTGTTCGTAACGAACCGTCCTATACTGGTGATTCGTTGCTGCCCGTCCAAAACTTCGAATTTTTCATCGCCGACTTTGTTGAAGTAGATCAACCCGAGTGGATACCCCTTTAGCAGCGAGTGAATGACCGCCATCTCCTTCTTGCCGTCGCCATCCGCATAGATGTAGTTCCGCTGGTACTCCGGCTGAATCGTGAGCTTTCCGGCCAGACCGAACAGCCCCTTGCCCTCCAATTGATTGTACACAAACCCATCGCAGATGTCGGCGACGGTGATGTCGGTTTTCAGCGTGGTCTTCACTTTTTCGCCCCTCAAGCGCGCCGAGTACGGCGTTGGCGGATGACGATTCTCGTATATAGGCGATCGTATGTGCCATTTCCGTTGTCGATGTAAAAGCTGGGACCGCCTTGTGCGTATGACCCTTTCTGGGCTATTTCTGAAATTGGTGTCCCAATTGTGAGGTTCGATCCGAGAATCTCGAATTGGTCGGGGTTGTACTTGTCGAGGAAGGTGATCGGGACGCCCATGGCGCCGTCGTAGTCGCTCGGTATCGCGTCGGTGAACGGCACTTCGATAGCGTCGTAGTTGGCGTACTGGTTGTACGCCGGCTTACCCTTGATCTCCTTGTGCTTACTGAAGCGCAAATTGTCGGCCATGGACATGCTCTTCAGCCGCTGGTGGCGGCGACCATGGTCCAGGTTTGTGTACCAGCGGACGCCCTTAACGCGGATGTACTTGACACCATTTTCGTCAACGCGCCAACCCGCCGCGTTCAGCGGATAGTGGTCTGGTACGCGGAACTCGCGGTCACCACTATGAATGGTAACGCCCATCCATAACTTGTCGGCCTTGATGAGCGGGAAGATCTCCTTGTAGGTTATCGCCTGTACGTTGCCGATGATCAGGAATGTCTTCCCGTGCTCGACGAGTTGGGCTATGTATTCGCGAAAGCGGGAGAAAGGTGGGTTGGTCACGACGATGTCGGCCTCTTTTAGGAGCGTGACGCACTCGGGACTGCGGAAATCGCCCCCTGGGTACTTGTCATCGCCTTTCAAAGCTATACGGGCGGCCCTGTTGCGCTTGAGGAAAATCTCGACGTCTGTCACGTTCGCTGCGCCGTCTCCGTCCTCGTCTTTTACGTGATCGAGGATTACTGCAAGCGCCTTGGGTGTTTGTCGCTTTCCATTACCCTCTTGGTATTCCGGGAACAATGTGCCCTGGCCGGCTATTGGGGAGCCGTCGTAGCTTGTGGAGACAAGCTTTTTGAGCTTGAGCTTGTTGAAGTTGGTAGCGAAGTACTTGAAGAATTGGCTCTCGAAGGGGTCATCGCAGTTGCAATAGACGACCTTGCCGCGGAACGTGTTGGGATCGAACTCAAGGTAGGCCTCGACCTCTTTCTCGATGTCCTGGTACTGGGTGTAGAACTCGTCCTTCTTGGCCGTCCTTGCGGCGTCCAGATTTCGATTCGTCGTTTTGCTTTTCATGGCGCAATTTGCTTCTTTTGCTTTCCTTGACGTCATTTCGGGCTAACGGACAACTTTTATCCGCCGACGCAGGCGAGTTGGATGAGGGCGCGGAGTCATATCGTCGAATAAACCTTAGTGGACTGAAACGCCGCTCGGGCGGATGATTTGAGGGTTGTAAGGCCAATCCTGTTCAAAACAACCGATGTTATTATCTTACGCAAATTCGCGCCAGTATTGCGTGTAAATGTGACTTGCTTCACCAACAGGCGACCCCGAACCAAATTCCATCGTGGCTCATCGCATGCGCCTGCGACCTGCGATGATTCCACAATTAATGATTTGGCGATACGGTGAAGGATTGGCTAAAACAAATGCTGGGGCGCATGTTCCAGCCCATATCACGCAGCGATGCCCTGCGTATTGCTTCCCACGCACTGGTGAACGGTGCCAAAGGGGGCCGGCTGATTTGCCACGACACACAACCAGACAACTGCCGGATTTATCAAACCCAAACCGAACCCTGCTGGTACATCTATGCGCCATGGAGTGACCACAAGGAGGTAATGATGCTGCGCAGCAGCCGTGTGATACTCGTCGGGAAGCTGACTGGTATTATCCATTATGACGGATCGGCTCAGGACGAGGGGTAGCAGCGAGAAACACCATGAAAAATCAAACTCAGGTGCACTACGAGCTTTCGCCACTCAAGCTATGGTCACCGCTTCATCGGCAGCTTTCTGCTTGTGTTCAAACCAAAAGCAACCCGCAGCAGTGGATCGGCACCATTCGTAATTTGCAGAAGAAAGGGGTTAGTGCTGTCGAGATCGAGTGGTCGACGATCATTTCAAAGCTGGAAGACAGCCCCGCAGCGCCCGTGCATCTTGATGAACTGCTCCATTTTCTGACCGACAAACCGCCTTGTGAGCTTGTTCTTCAACGCCGTATCACTGATGAATATGCGCCGCAAGTTCGCTACGAGAAGCAGCAGCGCCCCACCAAATTACCGCCCTTTGTCATTCGGCGTGGTCAGCGTGAAACGCGTTTGTTGCATTATCGGGACCGCACCTTCGGGCTTTGTATTTGGTTGCATGTCGAATGCGATCCGGGACTATTTGGCCGGAATAGATACTGGTCGTTCTCCGTACCGCGTGGTCGAAAGAAGATTGGAGCGCACTCAACAGTCCAGCGCTTTGCCAGCGCTCATGATGCGATGGCGTATGGGCGGGCAGTGGTCGCGCGCATGGCCCGGCGCCTTGGAGCCCAAGGATTCATCGGGCAATCCCGCAGCCTCAACCGGTGGACGCGCTTCGCACTCCCCGGCGGCGAGTACTACACCGAATGGCTGATCACCGCGCCGAATCTGTCCGCTGATTATTGGGGCGAGCATTTTGAGCTTTCCAATATCGTTGCGCATGTGCGCACTACCGAGCGCGTTACTCCCCAAGGCGCGCGCATGCTTGTTCTGGAGGAAATCCAGAGCGACTGGAATCAGGCACTGCGCAAAGCAATTCAGGAAGCGAGAGAGCGGCACCTGGAGGACGCCGAAGATCGCGACCTCATCGAATTGGACGATGACATGGACCCGCCGCCCGATAACCCGTACCTGAACAATTGGCTGGACGCCGCGCTGCGCATGATGTTGCTGCTGGCCGCGAATCAGGGCTATGCGGGCATTGCCTGGTTGCCAGGAACGCTGCATGCCGAGCGTTTCCCGTGGGCCAATGCCGAGGGACTGAAGGCGTTCTATGACCGCATCGTGCCTGCGGCAGTGGAAAAGCTCGCCAAGTCATGGGGCGCACGATTGGACGCAGCGCAGTTCTCCACCTTGAGCCGGCATTTCCGCGTGCGGAAGTTGGCAGATAAGCCGATATGGCAGGTCTTGAGTCTGGATTCCAGGAAAGTCGTTGGCGAGGATTTCGCCACGTACGCTGCGGCCGAAGCCTTTCGCAGATCGTTGGAGGATTCCGTAATCGAGCGCGTCACTGCGCTGTATCTCTCAGATGAAATGCGGGATGACATTAGCGACAAGGGCCTGCCCTACTTGGGCGCCGTGGGGACGCGGCGAGCCACTTGACTGCTCCGTCACGGGCCTTGCAATCAAAACCGCCAGTGACAAGAGATGTCAGGGTTTCAGGTTTCGTTACTGCGTAACGCTCAGTCAGTATTCTCTAATTCATTCGTACGTAAAAGACTGGCTATGATTGGCAGGTTTCGTATCACGGCTAATCAGTCAAGCGCATACAGATATGGTGGGTGAATTGGCGGGTACAAAATAAAAACGCCTCGAAAGGCGCTTGTTGGCTAGCTACTTGGCGGAGAGGGCGGGATTCGAACCCGCGGTGGGATGTTATCCCACACACGCTTTCCA
>NZ_FLQY01000038.1 GCF_900089945.1 Candidatus Propionivibrio aalborgensis
AGGTCGCTGATCAGCGTTCCGAACAGCACCTCGTAGTTTCCGGGAGTGGCTGCCGCGCCGCCATTCAGGGTCATCAGCCGACCGATCAGTGGCCTGCCGAGGCAAACGGCCTGCTGTACGGCGTAGGCCGTGCCGACGTTGTGGACGATCACTCCGACATCGGCCGCCCGCGCATCGGAAGGCACCTCGCGGCCACTCAGCTCGATGATCAACTGGCGATCCGAGCCCATCGGGTAACGGGCAGGCACCGGCACCACAACAATTTCAGCGAATCCGGCAACCGCCTTCTGCATCGTCGCAATGGCTTCGGGCTTGTTATCCTCGATTCCGACTTTGGCGACCTTGGCCCCCGTTGAAATCAGCATCAGCCGGATACCGGAAACGATATCGTCGGCCTTGTCCCGCATCAGCCGGTCATCGCACGACAGGTACGGCTCGCACTCGCTACCGTTGACGATCAGCGTGTCGATGCCGGACCGCCGACCGAGGTTCAGTTTTACCGACGACGGGAATGTGGCGCCGCCGAGCCCGACGATTCCGGCTTGGGCCACGCGTTCGGCGATATCCGCGGGTGACAAGGTGAATGGACTGTCCGGGACATCGGTTTCCATCCAGGCGTCTTCGCCGTCCGAGTCGATCGAAATAGCCATGCCCGGCAAGCCCGAGGAATGCGGCGCGGTGATTTCGCCAATCGCCGTGATTGTTCCGGAGGTCGAAGCATGCAGCGGCGCCGAAATGTTGCCTTGGGCAGCGGCAATCAGCTCGCCTTTCTTTACCTTCTGACCGACCAGCACAATGGGCCGTGCCGCCGCGCCAACGTGCTGCTGAAGCATCAGGTGCACACGCGGCGGCAACGGCAATTTGCGCACAGGCTGGTCGGCAGCCGGACGTTTGTGGTCGGCCGGATGGACGCCCCAGTCGTGCCCGAGAAGGCGCTCGAACGATTTCATGAGTCCCATGACGTTCTCACCTCTCAGGCAGCCAATGGTTTGGGCATGACCCAGTGTTGCAGGGTGATCGGCGTCGGCTTCATGAGCAGCGCCTCGGTCGGACACTTTTCGATGCAACTGCCGCAACCGGTGCACGCTTCGCGCAGCACATTGTGAATCTGCTTGGAGGCACCGAGAATTGCGTCGGTCGGACAAACCTTGAGGCAGCGGCAGCAGCCAATGCACAACTCTTCGGACACCGTTGCGATCTGCGGTCCGTCATCGGAAAGTCCCGATACATCGACGGTAACTCCCAGCCGAACGGCAATCACCTTGACCAGCGCCTTGCCCCCCGGCGGGCAAATGGTCGGCAATGCGGAACCGTCGGCCATCGCCTTCGCCGCACCGGCGCATCCGGCAAAGCCGCATTGGCCACAGTTGGAGCCGGGCAACAGCGCAGTCAGTTCGTCGACCATCGGGTTGGTTTCGACCCGCAGCAGACGGTTGGAGACGCCAAGGATGATGCCCAGCATGGCGCCCAGCATTGTCATGATGAGAATGGCGGCAATCATAGTTATTACCCCTAAACTTGCAGACCCGAGAAGCCCATGAAGGCCATGGCCAGCAGACTGATGGTGACCAGGGCAATCGGAGCACCGGCAAAGGCAACGGGTACACGAGCCAGCGCAACGCGTTCGCGCAGGCCGGCAAAGATCATCAACACAAGAGTGAAGCCGAGAGCCGAACCAAAGCCGTAGAGAAGGCTCTTGAACAGGCTGAACTTCTGTACGACGTTGATCAACGCCACGCCAAGCACCGCGCAGTTGGTGGAGATCAACGGCAGGTAGATTCCGAGAGACTGGTACAGGCCGGGGCTGGTCTTTCTGACGAACATTTCGGTGAATTGCACGACCGCCGCAATGACCAAAATGAAGGTCAGAATGCGAAGGTAGCCGAGGCCGAACGGTGTCAGCAGCCAGTTGTCGAGCATCCACGAGGCGCCGGTCGCCAGCGTGATCACGAAGGTTGTGGCCAAGCCCATGCCGAAGGCGCTATCGACGCTCTTCGACACGCCCATGACCGGGCACAGGCCGAGAAACTTGATCAGCACCACGTTATTGACCAGTGCGGTGGACAGCAGTAGGAGTAGGAATTCGCTCATGGCTATCGTTTTACGGTTGTTTCATGAGTTCTTCTTTGCACGACCCGTGCCATAGCCATCGGCCGCTTGCAAACCCCTATCGATCCAAGCATTTGCTGGAAATGCACCAGCTTGGGGAAAAACAAAGGGCTATCCAATGTTGCAAACCCGACAGGGATTTCGTCGCAATTACCCCGTCAGTGTTGTTTTTCAAGGCCGTCAGCGCACCCAGCCGGCTCGTTTTCTTGATCGGCACGGAAGCTGCTTGAGAGGAGGTAGAAATGCCGATCAAAAACTAGTCCCGTGCTTTCAGGAGCAATGCCATGTCCGCCTTGACGCGCCCAAAGTTATCCTCTGTAAAACAGAAACCCGAGCTGCCGCCTGAAATCTATCGCCAGGCGGTGGACCAGGCCGATCTCGCCATCTCGATCACCGACATCAAAGCCAACATCCTGTTCGCCAACGAAGCCTTTGCCCGCGTCACCGGCTATGACGCGGAGGAAATCATCGGCAAGAACGAGTCGATCCTCGCCGCTGAGCAGCAAACCCCCCCAAGGCTGTACCAGTCGATGTGGGACGATCTGGCGGCGCAACGGCCATGGTCCGGCAAGCTGCTTAACCGCAAAAAGAACGGCGAACTCTACTTGGCCGAGCTGACCATTTCGCCCGTCGTCAATAGCCAGGGAAACACGACACATTTTCTTGGCATGCACCGCGACGTTACCGAGCTGCATCGCCTTGAGCGCATGGTCCGCAATCAGAAGGTCCTGATCGAATCGGTTGTCGATTCGGCGCCGATTGCGTTTGCCCTGCTCGACCAGACTGGCCGCGTCATTCTCGACAACCAGGAATACAAGAAACTGCTCAGCGATCTGCAAGTCAAGGAACCTGCCCATACCCTGCTGGACAGCCTGTTGCCGCTGTGGCACGACGCGCTGGTCAAAGAACCCGAGCGATGCGTTTTCGCCCGCCGCGAGGCACGTATTGATCGAGTCGGTGGCCGTCCGCGCTGGCTATCGGTCAGCGCCTCGGTGATCGAGATTCACAGCGACGACGAAGAAAACTGCTTCAATATCGTTCAACAGCGCGGTCTGCTGCTGGCGATCTCCGATGTCAGCTCGCTGCGCGAAGAGCAGGAGCGCTCCCGCGCGGCCGTCATGCAGGCTGTTCTGGCCGACGAGGAAAGAACTTCGGCTATCCGGGAGGGCCTCTCGGCCGCTATTTTCCGGCTGGAAGAACCGATGAACGTGATGGCTTCGGCCGTCTCGGTGCTGTATCGACGCGACCCGCTCAGCGCGGAAGCCCTGGACCGCGCATTGGCGGCAAGCCGGGAACATCTGGAATTGCTGCGCCAGGTCATTCCGCATCACGCGCAAGAGATCGAGGTGCGTACCAATCTCAATGAAATACTGCGCGATGTGCTTGAAATCAGCACGCAACGCCTGCTCGGCGCCGGCATCGTGGTCGATTGGAAACCGGCGATAACGCTGCCGCCCATCATCGGCCGCCCACTGCAACTTTGCATGTTGTTCAAGGCGCTGGTCGACAACGCCATCGAGGCGATGAACATCAAGGGCTGGAAACAACGCGAGCTGAGTCTTTCCAGCGCAGTCGACGACCAGTGCATCGTGATCACCATCAGCGACAGCGGCCCCGGAATTCCGTCCGAAAGGCGACACAAGGCATTCGAGCCCTTCGTCACCGACAAGAACGGCACCGGCCATCACATCGGCACCGGGCTTTGCCGCGCCCAGCAGGTCGTCGCCGACCATGGCGGCATCATCGACCTCGAAGCAAGCAAGAGCGGCGGTTGTCGGGTCATCGTTGAATTTCGGCTGGACGGCGACCCGATCTGAGCCACGACTGAGAACGGCATGTCCGAACTTACCCTCCCCTCGGCCGACGCGATGCCCAACTGCGGCTATTGCCGTACGCACGAGCTGAACATCATGCTGCTCGCGGCACTCTATGCGGTCAGCCGTGTTCTGAGCCGATCGCTGGCCTTCAACGAAAGCCTGCGCGACGTGCTGCGTATCCTGCACGACGAGGCGGGACTGACCTGCGGCCTGATCAGTGTTGTCGACCAGCCTACGGGCAACCTTACAGCGCATGTACTCCATCACCCGGCTGTCATCGGCAATGTGCAGTATCAGCCTGGTGAGGGCATCCTCGGCCTGATGCTTGAAAAACCGCGAACCGTGATGCTCTCGCGCATCGCCGATGAGCCGCGCTTCCTCAACCGCCTCGACATTTACCAGCAGGAGCTCCCCTTCATTGCCGCGCCGATCCGGGTCGGCGGCAACCTGCAAGGTATTCTCGCCGTACAACCGGGATCGCCGGACGATGGACTGCTGGAGGAACGTACGCAATTTGTCGAAATGGTGGCCAACCTGATCGGCCAGAGCCTGCGCTTGTCGCTGGAAGTGGAACAGGAAAAATCGACCCTGGTCCAGGAACGGGACCTGCTCAGGCGTACCGTCCGCCACCAGTTCGGTTTCGACAGCATGGTCGGCCGCTCGGCGACGATGCGCCGTGTTTTCGACCAGGCGCGTCTGGTTGCCAAATGGGACACCACCGTGCTCATCCGCGGGGAAACCGGCACCGGCAAGGAACTGATCGCCAATGCCATTCACTACAATTCGGCACGAGCGCGCAATACGATGGTCAAACTCAACTGCGCTGCACTGCCGGAAAACCTGCTCGAATCCGAACTCTTCGGCCACGAACGCGGCGCCTTCACCGGCGCCGTGGAAGCGCGCAAGGGGCGTTTCGAACAGGCGCATGGCGGCACCCTATTCCTCGATGAAATCGGCGACGTCTCGTCGGCTTTCCAGGCCAAGTTGCTGCGCATATTGCAGGAAGGCGAATTCGAGCGCGTTGGCGGCAACCGGACAATCAAGGTTGACGTGCGTTTCATCGCCGCCACTCACCGCGATCTCGAAACCGCCGTCGAGATGGGCGATTTTCGCGAAGATCTGTTCTACAGGCTCAATGTCATGCCATTGTTCCTGCCGCCGCTGCGCGAACGCATCGAAGACATCCCCGAAATTGCCCGCCATCTGCTCGGCAAGATCGGAAGCAGGCAGAAGCGCAAACTGAACCTGACCGACATGGCCCAGCGCCGGTTGGTCAGCCACTCCTGGCCGGGCAATGTGCGCGAACTGGAAAATTGCCTCGAACGTGCCGCCGTGCTGGCCGAAGACGGCCAGCTCGATGTCGACCTGATCCGCTTCCCCAGCACCAGAGAACGCACGACGCACCGCCCGCTACGCAGTCTGCCATCTGCCGCGACCGGCATGGGTAGCAGCTCGAACTCCGAATTCGATATCGACGATCCTGATCTGTCAGAGAAGGAACGGGTGATTGCCGCTCTCGAACAGGCCGGCTGGGTGCAGGCCAAAGCCGCCCGCATTCTTGGCATGACGCCGCGCCAGATTGCCTATCGGATCCAGACTTTGAACATCGAAGTAAAGCAGTTTTAGTAGACGGCCGACAGAATCGGCAAGCAGGCTTTTTTGACGAAAGGAGGAACTCATGATCCACACTGCATACGAGATTGGCGACATGGTGTATGCCGCCGACGATATTCTCAACGACGGTGGCATGCCGGGTGTCGAGGAAACGGAAGGTTTGATCGCCCCCGCGGGTACGCGCGGCGTCGTTGTGAATTCTGGCGTGGCCGAGCTGGACAAGCGTCAGGCAATCTATCTGGTGCGGTTTGAAAATGGCCCGGACAAGACGCTTGGCGACCCGGTCGGCTGCCTGCCCGAGGACTTGACCCAGAACGAGTCCGTGCCTGCATAGGGCAACTCGTGAACACCTTAAAACCAACCCAAGCCACTGACATGAACATGACCATGATCCGACCAGCCAGACGCAGAATGTTGCCGTGCGTATTATTTCTACTCGCGCTCTTGTGCACGTCGCCATTGCGGGCCGACGTGGTGCAGGTGGCCGTTGCCGCCAATTTCACGGCACCCATGCAGAAAATCGCTGCCGAATTCGAACGTGACACGGGCCACAGGGCCAGTTTGTCCATCGGCTCCACCGGCAAGTTCTTCGCGCAGGTCGCCAATGGTGCGCCATTCGACGTGTTTCTTGCAGCCGACGTTGAAACGCCGGCTCGACTGGAGCAGGACTCTTACGCTGTCAGTGGCAGCCGCTTCACCTATGCCTTCGGCCGCCTTGCCCTGTGGTCCGCAAAGAAGGACAAAGTCGATAGCCAGGGCGAGGTACTGAAAAAAGGCGAATTCCGCCACCTTGCGCTACCCAATCCCAAGTTTTCGCCCTACGGCGCTGCCGCTATCGGAATCATGCAACAGCTCGGCGTTGAGGCCACCTTGCAGGCGAAATTCGTACTTGCGGAGAATGTTTCTCAGGTCTACCAATTCGCGGCGAGCGGCAATGCGGAAGTCGCGTTTATCGCTCTCTCGCAAATCTGGAAAGACGGCAAGCTCGCCACCAAGGGCTCGGCCTGGGTCATTCCGCCCGAAATGCACGCAGCGCTCCGCCAGGATGCCGTGCTGCTCAATCATGGCCGCAACAATCCGGCGGCCAGCGCCCTGCTCGGCTACATGAAGGGTGACAAGGCCAGGAGCATCATCAAATCGTATGGCTACGATCTATGAAATAGGCAATCGCCCATGGATAGTTCTGATCTTTCCGCCGTCTGGCTGACCTTGAAACTGGCCACCGTGGTCACCGTGCTCCTGCTTGTCATCGGTACACCGATCGCCTGGTGGCTGGCACGTACGAATTCGGCCTGGAAGGGCGCAATCGGAGCAATCGTCGCCCTGCCGCTGGTTCTGCCGCCGACCGTCATCGGCTTCTACCTGCTCGTTGCGATGGGGCCGAATGGTCCGGTCGGGCATCTGACACAGTCGCTCGGCCTGGGCCTGCTACCCTTCACCTTTCCCGGCCTGGTCATCGCCTCGGTGTTCTACTCGCTGCCTTTTGTCGTGCAGCCGATACAGAATGCCTTCGAAGCCATCGGCAATCGCCCGCTGGAAGTTGCCGCCACGCTGCGCGCCAGCCCCTGGGACGCCTTCTGGTCGGTGGCCGTTCCTCTGGCACGACCAGGTTTCATAAGCGGCGCGATCCTTGGCTTTGCGCACACGGTTGGCGAATTCGGCATCGTGCTGATGATCGGCGGCAACATCCCCGACCAGACCCGCGTCGTTTCGGTCCAGATCTATGACCGCGTCGAAGCGTTCGAATACGCCCAGGCCCACTGGCTGGCGGGTGCCATGGCACTGTTCAGCTTTGCCGTGCTGCTGGCGCTGTACAGCTTCAATCCGGCGCGGCGACGGTCCCGATGAAACACGCGAACAAAGTCAAGGAAGCCAACAAGGCCGACAAGAAAATTCGGGCCAGATTCTGCGTCGAGCGCGGCACGTTCAAGCTGGACGTCGACGTGTGCCTGCCAGGCTACGACGTCAGCGCACTATTCGGCCACTCCGGTTCGGGAAAGACGACCTGCCTGCGAGCGATGGCCGGGCTGGAGCGCGCACCGGGCGGCTATTTCGCCATCGGCGATGACGTCTGGCAGGACGAAGCGAAGAATCGATTCGTACCGCCGCACCAGCGTGAGCTGGGGATGGTATTTCAAGACGCCAGCCTGTTTTCACACCTTTCCGTTCGCGGCAACATGGAATTCGGGCAAAAACGTGTCCAAAGACGTGCCCTGGGTGGTGAGCACCGCTTTGTCCTGCCCGAAGTTGCCGAACTGCTTGGCATCACGCATCTTCTCGACCGCTCCACCGACCAGCTTTCCGGCGGCGAACGCCAACGCGTGACGATTGCCCGCGCATTGCTCAGTTCGCCGAAGATCCTGCTGATGGACGAACCGCTTGCGGCGCTGGACATGAAGCGCAAGCTCGAAATCCTTCCCTACCTGGAGCGGCTGCGAGAGGAGCTCTCGATGCCGATCGTCTACGTCAGTCACGCGCCGGATGAAGTGGCGCGACTGGCTGATCATCTGGTGTTGCTTGAGCAGGGACACGTGGTGGCCAGCGGCCCGCTCAATCAGGTGCTCAGCCGCATCGACCTGCCGGATGCCTTCGCCGATGATGCGGGGGTGGTGATCAAAGGCTACGTTGCCGGGCACGAAGCGGACGATCTGACCCGCCTCGAATTCTCCGGTGGCCGCATCTATATTTCGCGGCGGCCGGAGCCGGTCGGTACGGTACTGCGCTGCCGCGTCCATGCGCGCGACGTCAGCCTGGCGCTGAAACCGCAGCAGCACACGAGCATTCTCAACTCGGTGTCTGCCAGGGTCGTCGATCTGGCGCAGACCAATACGCCGGGCCATGTGCTGGTTCGTCTCGATGTCGCCGACGACCCCCTGCTCGCGCGCATCACCCGACGGTCGGCGGAGAAGCTCGATATACGCCCAGGACTCACCCTGACGGCACAAATCAAGTCCGTGGCATTGCTGGGTTGATCAGGTTTCCGACGACTAAGAACTGCACCTGTTTTCAGGGTAACAGACACGGATTTCAGGATAGATCGGACGAAGCTGGCTGAAAAACGGGCGGGAAATCAAGGTTGACAATGGGCGGAAGGTGCAGGGATACTTCGCGGGAGGTCGTTGAATTTCCTATCCTTCATTCTGTCGTATTCGCACACGGTACCGGTTTCTTTCAGTCCGCACCTGACCATCCGCCCGGACAGGTTCTGAATCGCTCCGTGCCCCACCAGACCAACCGAATGGAAACTGATCAAGTCGCCAGTAATGCGGCGTTTTCGGTTGCCGATTCATACCCACCCATCGGACCCTATGCCACATCAAAACACGAGCGACGCACCGAGGATTTACAACCTTTTTCCCCTTCTGGCAGGCAGCACCGAGAATTGGGAGTCGCACCTGCCCCGTATCGCCAGCATGGGTTTCAACTGGGTCTTCATCAACCCATTCCATTACCCGGGTTTTTCGGGAAGCCTCTACGCCGTCAAGGACTACTATCGCCTGCACCCCCTCTTTCAGGGTGGTAGCCAGGAAGAAGCGTCTACCCTCCTCGGTCGTTTCATTAGCGCTGCTCACGGCCATGGTCTGCGGGTGATGATGGATTTGGTGATTAACCATACGTCAAAGGATTCCTTGCTGGCGGAAGCGCACCCGGAATGGTTCGCGCATGAGCCGGATGGCAGTTTGCGCTCCCCCTTCGCCGTCGATCCCGACGACGTGGACAACGTCGCAAAGCGTACCGTCTGGGGCGATCTGGCCGATATTGACTTCGAAAACACGCCAGACCGCGAGGGACTGGTCAGTTATTGGCAGGAGCTCGTTCGTCACTACGTAAGACTGGGCTTCGACGGTTTCCGTGGCGACGCGGCCTATAAAATTCCGGGCGACGTTTGGGCGCCAATCATCGCGGTAGCCCGAGACAGCAATCCGGATGCAATGTTCTTCGCGGAAACGCTGGGCTGCCAGCCGAAGGAGGTACTGCAACTCAAGGCAGCCGGCTTTGACTACCTGTTCAATTCCAGCAAGTGGTGGGATTTCCGTGCCGATTGGCTCATGAAGCAGTACGCTCTATTTCGTGCCATCGCCCCCTCCATCGCCTTCCCCGAAAGCCACGACACCGAACGCCTGGCCGAGGAGAACGGCGGTGACGAGCGTGTTTCCCGCCTGAGATACCTGTTCGCGGCGGCCTTTTCCAGCGGTTTGATGTTGACCATGGGCTACGAATACGGCTTTCGTCGCAAACTCAATGTGGTGACTACTCGCCCGGAGGACTGGGAAACGCCAAGTTTCGACCTGAGCCGGTTCATCGGCGAGGTCAATGCCATGAAGGCAACCACCCCAGTGCTCAATGAGGAGGGCCCACAGGAACTCCTGTCCGGTGCGGACGACCCTGTCGCTGCGCTGATCAGACGTGGCGAGCGCACCGCAAGCGTGCTGACTCTGATCAATCCGGACGCCAATACGGAAAGCCGCTTCAGCACCGCCGATGCGGCCAAAATCCTGGGTTGCTCACCACAGCAGATGCGGGAACTGCTGCCCGGCCCGACAAACTCCGACTGGATCACCCTGCCACCTTTAGCCATTCGCCTGTTCACAGCAGACTGAGACAACAACGATTCACGCCCAACGCAAATCCGACATCGCGGAGAGCTGCGGCTTCTCAGCAAAGACCGCTCCCGTTCCCGCCGTGCCGATTACTGGGAACAGAAACTCTTACCGGCGCAAACGGGTGCGCCATGCCTTGATCATGATGTCCTGATCGCCGCACTGGCACGAGAGGCGGGACGGGATATTGCGCCTACCAGGAGCAATTCGGCCTGAACGGCGCGGCGACGCGAGCATCCACCAACCATCGATCACCACTGACCGCCCAAGCCATAAGCGTTTTGACTGGTGGTTTTGGGGCACAAAATGCGTGCGTACTCTAATCACGCACTCGATCACGGCGTAGCGCACCAGAAGCGGGCGGGAAGCACTCTTGCGATCAACAGGCAGACGCGGCATTCCACGCCTATTCCACGTCATTTCAGTGCCTTGGTGAAATCGCAAAAGTCGGCAAAATCCCGCATGCTTCTTGCTTTATTTATTGTGTGTTTCCTAAAAATAGTGGCTTACCATGACCAACGTCCTTGCCTTTGAACACAACCCGTTGAACGACGATCTGCCTCCCGAAGGCACGCGGCGCATCATCGCCGGACAGGAGCGGGTTCTTTACAGTAACTACTGGATCAAGACGTATCTCGTCCCCGGCGATACGCTGGAGGCCAAGAAACGGCTGATCGAAGCGCTGACCCGACGCCTGTTCAACCATACCGAGCACGGCCTCAACATCCCTGGCACCCGCTTGGCCGATGCGCAGCGGAGTTATCTGGCGGAAACCGATCCACCGCGGCGCCGGGTCAAGGCAGCGATGCTGGCCGGTGCATTGTTCAACCGGGCCACCGACATATTTCGCAGGCTGGTTGAGTTGCAGTCCGATGGCGTCGAAATCCACAGTGACGACGCATTGATGCGTGAATGCGGCCAATGTCTGCTCGACGCCATGGAACTAGGCCATTTCGTCTTACACCGCAGCGGCGAGGAAGGCATCGACGAGCTATGGGGCGAGCCTTTCCGCGCCTTCTCGATTCCGTTGGAAGACTTTTACGAAAGCCGCTACATCAAGATCGGGCAGAGCATGCGCGACATTGACCGCATCGCCGAGGCGATGCGCGAAAATTTCTCCCGGATTCCTGGTTTTGAAAACATCGCTTCGCCGATTCACAATTTTGTCGATGCGGCCAAGATAAAAACCGAAACACTACGTACCGATCCGGACATTTTCGACGTCTGGGCCAATCTCGTGACATCTGCCGAGCGGCTTGCGAACTTTGTGCCACAACCACAAGCTCTCGCGTCCGGCGAGGGTGCGAACAAGCACAGCATTTCGGATGTACTGCAGTTGATCCGCAATGGCCGCAATCTGATTTTTTACATTACCCGGGCCCGCACGCCCATGCCAAAAAGCACTCGCGAATATATCGAATTCTGCGAACGTTTCTGGGCGACCGGCGAGGCGCCACTGACCCGGGCGCCACTGCCAGCATGAGCTGGCCCTGGCTCCGCGGAAGCGACGGGAGTACGGCGCCTGTCAGTAGGACTTGTAGGGCAGGAATTTGCCGGACATGGTAATGCTGACACGGTCGCCCATGGGATTGGCTTCACGCTTCACATCCATATTGAAGTCGATAGCCGACATGATGCCGTCACCGAACTCTTCATGGATCAGCTCCTTTAGCGTACTGCCATAGACATTGATCAGTTCATAGAAACGATATATCAATGGGTCGGCGGGGATCGCAGTCGGAAGCGATCCTTTGTAAGGAACGGACTGAAGCAAAGCAACCGCTTCGCTGGGAAGCGCGAAAATTTCACCCAGCAGCCCGGCCTGAGTGGCATTGAACGTCATCTGGCCAAGGCAGCCTGCTGTGACCCACTCCTTGGAAAGCTCGATTTTTTCGGCAACGTCGGCCCACTTGATTCCCTTTTGAATCTTGGCAGCGACGATCATTTCTGTAACTTCATTTCGGTTCATGTGTTCTCTCCTTTTGCTATTCAGTTGGAAAATCTTCTCCGCCGTGCGCGGAATGCAGTGCCGCAACATTGCTGAATGCATCATCGCAATACCCGGACCAGCTATTCAACGGTCGATTTCATTCCCAACACCACAATGATTGCGATCATCAGGACAAACGAAACGACTTTCCAGAAAATCACCGGGTTGCGCTCAATGAGCGGCGGGCGGGTCTTGCTCAGAAATGCGCTGTTCGGGTGATGCAGATCGAAAACGAATTCGGACAATTCGTCGTAGCGCTTGCGCGGATCGGGATGCACCGCTTTCATGATTGCTTCATCGATCCAGGCCGGGATTTCACGGTCGTCACTCAGCACTGATTTATATTCCAGTTTCCTTTGGGCGGCCCTTGTCCTGGATTTTGGAACTTCAGCCCCATACGGCAACTTCCCGGATAGCATTTGATAGGCAATGACTCCCAGGGAAAATATATCCGAGCACGAAGTTCCGTTTTCGCCCAGAAAGTATTCCGGCGCTGCATATTGAGCAGCGCCCAGCAGATTGATTTGCTCGATGGGCGTTGATACCTCCATCATGCCAGCTACGCGCGTCGCACCGAAATCGATGATCTTAACCGTGCCGGTACCATCGATCATGATGTTGTCCGGCTTCAGATCCTGATGCAGCATTTCCAATCGGTGGAATGCCTGCAGCCCTTTGGCGATCTGATCCACGATGCCCCGTACTGTTTCCAGATCAGGTTTCGGGTTATCGATCATCCATTGCGCCAGGGTCTGGCCATCTACGAATTCCGTGGCGACGTAAATATAGTGGCGCTTTCTGGTCTGCAAACATGGCTTCAAGACGTGCGCGCTATTTATGCGTCGCGCGATCCACTCTTCCATCAGAAACCGCTCCAGATAGGCAGGGTCTCCCTGGAGGTCTATGGATGGTGTTTTGATGACGACTGTTTGATTCGTATCTCCATCCACAGCCAGATAGATATGACTCCGACTGCTGGCATGCAACTCCCTGACGATCTGGTAGCCATCGAAATTCATCCTTGCTTCCAGAAGTGGGGCAAATGGCAGTTCGGAGACTTGCCGATAAATCTCGTTCGCCTCGGGACTGGGCACTTCCTCGACTCTGACGATCTGAATCGTGAGATTGTCTGCGCTCCCCTTCCGATAAGCCTCCTCGACTATCGTCTTCGCAACCTGATCGAGATCGCCTTCACTGCTTTGGATTGCGGAAATTATGAAATTTGGGTCCGCATGCTCATGGACACCATCAGTCGAGAAAACAAAAACATCGCCCTTCTCAACCGGCAAGGTCTGATAGTCAATCTCAAGTTGAGGATTGATACCCAAAGCGTGACTGAGATAGCTTTGATCAGGCGAGACCCAAACCCGATGATCGTCAGTCAATTGATCGAGTGCACCGTCACGCAACTGATACACCCTCGAATCACCGACATGGAATATATGGGCAGTCGTTGACTTGATGACCATGACGCTCAACGTGCACACATAGCCGCGGTCTTTATCGTAGCGGTACTGGCTTTGCTGGGTCTGGGCATGTAGCCATGAATTTGTTGCGACCAGCACCCGCTCTGCCGAGGTCTTTACCGACCAGGATTCCGAAGTGCAGTAGTAGTCTTCCAAAAAACCCGTGACCGCGGACTGACTGGCGATGTGGCTGACTTCACTGCTGCTGATTCCATCTGCCACAGCAATGGCGATACCTTTCGAGCTGAGTTGCGGCTCTGTCGGCACGCAGATTCCGTGAAAATCCTGATTGGTTTCCTTGCGGCCCTTGTCAGAATATTGCCCGATGGATATTTTTAGTTGTTGGGTCATCGCCTATGCCAAAAGAGCCCCGGATCCTTTGCGGGAATGGGGCTCTCCTGTTTTGACGCAGATTGCTAGACGGAGCGTTTCGGTCCCGTCTTGATATGCGTGGTATACAAAGTCAATCCTGTAAAGGCGAGACCACCGACCAGATTGCCTAGTACAGTCGGAATCTCATTCCAGATCAAATAGTCCATGAGCGAAAAATTTCCGCCCAGCATCAGACCGGACGGAAAAAGGAACATGTTGACCACGGAATGCTCGAAGGTCATATAGAAGAAGACCATGATCGGCATCCACATGGCGATCACCTTACCACTGACAGTCGTGGAAATCATGGCACCAACCACACCGGTCGACACCATCCAGTTGCAAAGCATGCCTCTGACAAACAGGGTCAGCATACCTGCGGCGCCATACTTCGCGTATCCCAGCGTACGGCCTTCACCAATATGTCCGATGGCTTGTCCCACTGCATTGGGCTCGGTCGAAAAACCATAGGTAAAGATCACTGCCATTAGAGTGGCAACGGTAAGTGCGCCGGCAAAATTGCCTACGAATACCAATCCCCAGTTCCGAAGCACGCCACCGATGGTCACACCGGGTCGCTTGTCAATCAATGCGAGCGGCGCTAAGACAAACACTCCGGTCAATAGGTCAAAACCCAGCAAATACAGCATGCAAAAACCAACGGGAAACAAAACAGCACCCAGCAACGGCTGGCCGGTCTGGACATTGATCGTTACAGCAAATACAGCCGCCAATGCCAGGATGGCCCCGGCCATATACGCCCTGATCACGGTGTCCCGGGTGGACATGAATATCTTGGATTCACCCGCATCCACCATCTTCGTCACAAATTCTGAAGGCACCAAATACGCCATAATATTTCCTTCCTAAATACGCGATTAATCCAGCAAAGAGATTGGCAAACAACGCGTGCTGCATGGCCAATTGCTCGTACACTAAGCAAACAGCGCGCCATGACATGCATTAGCTATTAACACATTGTTTATAAGCTTTTTTCTGATTGTGAAAGCTGACCAGGTCCTGATAATCTGGAGCTGGATTTGAAACGACGCACCAACTTGTAGCGACAGATTTCTTGTTGGTGCAAAAGCGCGGCCCTTCCGCAAGGAGCGGTACGATTGAACGATTCCGGAACACCAACAAACCGCCTGTAAGTTTTGCGACAAAGCGTCGACAAGACGGCCCGCAGCATTTTTCCAACACTCTGTTTTAGCGGTAGTTCTTACTCTGGCACAACGATTGCTGAAGAGCAGTAACGGCATTCGAGGAGTCTTATCGTGGAACTACCCGTAATCAGCAATGCTTCGCCGAACCCAGGCGATGGAGGCTGCGCGTCCGCCGGTTGCGGCACGGCCCCCGATGCCCTGGGTCATCTGCCGGAGCACATCCGCGCCAAGGTTCAGGATCACCCCTGCTATTCGGAGGAAGCGCACCACTATTTCGCCCGCATGCATGTGGCGGTGGCTCCCGCGTGCAATATCCAGTGCAACTACTGCAATCGCAAATACGACTGCGCCAATGAATCGCGGCCCGGCGTTGTTTCAGAGCTGCTTTCGCCGGATCAGGCGATCAGAAAAGTGCTCGCCGTTGCGGCGAAGATCCCGCAGATGACGGTGCTCGGCATCGCCGGGCCGGGCGACCCGCTGGCCAATCCGAGCCGTACATTCGAAACGTTTCGACAGCTCTCCGAGCATGCCCCGGACATCAAGCTCTGCCTGTCAACCAATGGCCTCAGCCTGCCTCAATGCGTTGACGAGATCGCCAGGCACAACATCGATCACGTCACCATAACCATCAACTGCGTCGATCCGGAAGTCGGCGCGAAGATCTACCCGTGGATCTTCTGGAAGAACAAGCGCATACGCGGCATCGAGGGCGCGAGAATCCTCATCGAGCAGCAGCAGAAGGGGCTGGAGATGCTGGTCGAGCGCGGCATCCTGGTCAAGGTCAATTCTGTGCTGATCCCGGGCGTCAACGAACAGCATCTCAAGGAGGTCTCGAAGATCGTCAAGGCCAAGGGCGCCTTCCTGCACAATGTCATGCCGCTGATCGCCGAGGCCGAGCACGGAACGTACTACGGTCTGATGGGGCAAGCCAGCCCGACCGCCGAGCAGCTCCAGGAACTGCAGGATGCCTGCGCCGGCGACATGGCGATGATGCGCCATTGCCGTCAGTGTCGCGCCGATGCGGTCGGCATGCTCGGTGAAGATCGCGGCGCCGAATTCACCACGGACAAGATCGATCTGCTTGAGCTTGACGAAACCGACTATGCCACGGCCATGGTTCGACGCAAGGAAGTGCGCGACTCGATCATCGAGCAGTTGGAGCAGAAGCGGGAAGAAAAGCGGGAACAGCAGCGCGAATCCGAACGTGCCCTGCCGCCACCGCTGGCGGAGCAAGACGACAGCGCCGAAGAACTCCTGCCAAGCCTGCGCAAGGTATTGATGGCGGTTGCCGGCAAGAACGGCGTCGTTGGCGAACACTTCGGGCACGCGCGCGAATTCCTCATCTACGAAGCCTCACCAGGCGGCGTGCGCTTCATCAGCCACCGCAAGACCGGCCTTTACTGCAACGGCCTTGAATCCTGCGGCGAGGGCGACGAGGTTTCGGCATCAGCGTCAAGCGCTGCTTCCGAAGCGGAATCGGTGCTCGACAGAACCATCGCCACACTGGCGGGCTGCGAAGTCGTGCTCTGCTCAAAGATCGGCTACGAGCCCTGGGGCAAGCTCGAGGCAAGCGGCATTCAGCCGAACGGCGAACACGCGATGGAACCGATCGAGGACGCCGTGATGGCCGTGTACAAGGAGATGGCCAGTTCAGGAAAGCTCGCTGAAAAACTCGCAGAAGCGGTTGCTCCCAGGAAGGTGGCGTGAAATGAAATCGATCCATCGGGAGTCGTGACATGGCACTGAAAATCACCAAATCCTGCGTCAATTGCTGGGCTTGCGTCGATGTCTGCCCGACCGACGCGATCTACCTGGAGACGACGCACTTCATGATCGACAAGCGCAAATGCACGGAATGCGCGGGCGAACATGCCGATCCTCAGTGTGCCTCGATCTGCCCGATCGAGATGGCCATCGTCAACGAGATGGGCGAATTCCTCAATCCGGCCGGCTCGCTGACCGGAATCCCGCTCGAAAAACTGATCGAACTGGGCCTCTATAAGGTGGCCGCGTGATGGCTACTGTGACCTTCTACGAAAAACCAGGCTGTTCGGGCAATCTTCGCCAGAAGCTGCTGCTTGCCGCTTCCGGCCACACCGTCCAGGCAAGAGACCTGAACGCCGAAGCCTGGTCCGCAGACCGTCTGCTGGCTTTTCTTGGGAATCTGGAGATCGGCGAATGGTTCAACCGCAGCGCGCCGCTAGTCAAGTCGGGCGAGATCGTTCCGGATAATCTTGGTTTCGAACAGGCACTGCATCTGCTGCTCGACAATCCGCTATTGATCCGCCGCCCGCTGATGGAGATCATCAGGGGAACGGCGACTGAACGCTGCGTCGGCTTTGACCCGGTGATCGTCGACGCGTGGATCGGACTGAACCATGTCGGCTTTCCGGTCGGCGACGTGCAATCCTGCGCGCGGGGTTCCAATGGCCGCATTTCCGGCCTCAGCCCCGCCCACGCTGCGTCCGACGGCGACGGCGCAGAGGAAGCCAATCATGGCCGCTGCGGCGCTCACTGACCGCGCTGTTGAAATCGCGCCGGGCGTCCACTGGGTGGGTGCCCTCGACCCGCATCTGCGCAGCTTTGACATCATTCTGAAGACGGCCAACGGCACCAGTTACAACGCGTACGTCGTGCGCGGCGACAGCGGCGTGGCGGTAATCGACACGGTCAAGGAAGAATTCTCCGACGACTTCTTCCGGCGTCTGGAGTCAATCGCCGACTACGCCGAAATCACGACCATCGTCCTGAATCATCTGGAGCCGGACCATAGCGGTGCGCTGCCCGAATTGCTGCGCCGCGCGCCGCAGGCCCGCGTCTACCTGTCCAGCCGCGCGCAGATGATGCTCAAGGCGCTACTCAAGCCGAGTTTCAAGGAACCGCCGGAATACACGCCGGTCACCACCGACGACACCGTCGAACTCGGCGGCCGCACGCTGCGTTTT
>NZ_FLQY01000039.1 GCF_900089945.1 Candidatus Propionivibrio aalborgensis
CACCACTTGGCCATGATCGAGCCACCACGCGAAACGATGCCGGTCAGGCGGCTGGCGGTCATCGGCACGTAGCGCAGCAGCACGCCGGCATGAATGGTGAAGTAGTCGACGCCCTGTTCGGCCTGTTCGATCAACGTGTCGCGGAAGATTTCCCAGGTCAGCTCCTCGGCCTTGCCGTCGACCTTTTCCAGCGCCTGGTAGATCGGCACGGTACCGATCGGCACCGGACTGTTGCGGATGATCCACTCGCGCGTTTCGTGGATGTTCTTGCCGGTCGACAGGTCCATCACCGTATCGCCGCCCCAGCGGATCGACCAGGTCATCTTCTCGACCTCTTCCTGAATGCTCGAGCCGAGCGCCGAGTTGCCGATGTTGGCGTTGATCTTGGTCAGGAAGTTGCGGCCGATGATCATCGGCTCGGTTTCGGGGTGATTGATGTTGTTCGGGAGGATCGCGCGTCCACGGGCAATTTCGGAACGCACGAATTCGGGCGTGATCTCACCGGGAATCGAGGCGCCGAAGCTCTGCCCCGGATGCTGGCGGCAAAGGATAGCGGCCAGCTTTTGACCCTGCGGACCGGAGGCCAATAATTGCTCAACATAAGCTGCGCGGTTGTTGTTCTCGCGGATGGCGATGTATTCCATCTCCGGTGTGATGATGCCGGCACGGGCGTAATGCATGTGGCTGACGTTCTTGCCTGCCTTGGCGCGCAAGGGTTTGCGGTGGAGGCCGGGGAAGCGCAGTTCATCCAATGCTTGGTCGCCGGCACGCTGACGGCCGAATTCCGAAGTCAGATCGGCCAATGCCTCTGTATCGCCGCGCTCGGCAATCCATTGCGCACGCAACGCCGGCAGTCCTTGGCGGATGTCGATCCTGGCCTGGGGATCGGAATAGGGGCCGGAGCAGTCATAAACGTAGATCGGCGGGTTCTTCTCGCCGCCGAACATGGTCGGCGTGTCGTCCTGGGAAATTTCGCGCATCGGCACCCGGATGTCCGGGCGGCTGCCAGCAACGTAGATCTTGCGCGAGTTCGGCAGAGGCTTGATGGCCGCGGCGTCTACGTGCGCGTCGGTGGCGAGAAATTTTTCATTGGCGTTCATGGTGTTTCCTTGCAATAGAGCCTGACAGCGGGCGTGACAAAGCACGGAGAAAAACGAAAAGCTTGCAAGGGATGTCGGGTGGGCAATGGAATGAAAGCTGCTGCACTCCGCTTCCCTACGACGGCATGACCCGCACAGGTTCCAAGGGACTGTCTCAGCAGCGCAACGACGGCGCGGCACCCCTAACGAATCAGGCCAAGTTACTGGAATTGCACGCTTTAAGCAATACCGGGTCTCGTTTGATGTGGCCGGGGCGAAGTTTGTTCCCGACGCTGCGGAAAATTCGTCTAAAGTATCCGCCAGGTTTTCCGTGAGATGGAAGATGAGCGTAAAACGAATCACTGGAGTCTGATCATGCGCGTCAAGCTTCTGGCAGCCCTTCTGCCAGCCTCGGCCATTTTCATGGCTGCGCTTCCAACGGTGGCCTCGGCAGCCTGGCAACTGGTGACCACCGAGCAGGGCAAACGCGTAGAGATCGACCGGGCGAGTATCGTCGCAGACCCAAGCGGGGAGACGATGACGCGGGCGCGCATCGTGCTCGACAAGCCGATTGTCGACCCGAAGACGTCGGACTCCTACCGCATTATCGAAGTGGTGAACCGTTACGATTGCGCTCAGCGCACCCTCGCCACACTGAGACGCAGCTATTTCAAGGAAGAGAACGATTTGTTGCGTTCGGAAGAAGTGAAAACGCCCTTCGCGATGCCGGTGCGCTCGGGTACGGCCGACGAGAAGTTGTTGCGCGAGGTTTGCCGTCCGAAGACCGGGGGCGATACGTCCGGGTCGATGAACTCTACGCTTGCGAAGGTTAACGAGGCTGCGGGTGAATTGCGCAAGCTGAACGATGAGCTCATCGAAAAATCGGTCCAGAAGGAGTTGAAAGAGCTGACGTCAGGCGCTGGGTCGGCGGGCTCAAGCGTCCGCGCCAAACGCGGCGCAGCATCGGGCAATCCCAAGAAGGCTGCCGCGCCCGCAGCAACCAGTATGGCGACCCACACTCCGTGGTCGTACTTCGGCAGTGGCGGACCGGACAACTGGAGCAGGCTGAAGTCCGATTACGCGCTCTGTGCTTCCGGTCGCCGCCAGTCGCCCATCGATATTCGCGACGGCATTGCCGTTGATCTGGCGCCCATTCAGTTCCTGTATCAGCCCGCGGCATTCCGTGTTTCAGACAGCGGACGCAACATGCAGGTGACCGTGTATGGCGGCGGTTTTAACCTGCTTGGCAAGAACTACGAGCTGATTCGGGTACATTTTCACCGCCCCTCCGAACTCACAGTCAATGGCAAGCACTTCGACATGGAGGCGCAACTGATGCACAAGTCTGCGGACGGCAAACTCGCCATCGTCTCGGTGCTGCTCGAGAAGGGGATCGAGAATCCGATTGTTCAAATGGCCTTGAACAACCTGCCGCTGGAAAGAAACTTCGAAGTTTCGCCACCGGCGGAACGAATCGATGTATCCCGCCTGCTGCCGGAGAACCGGCGTTATTACACTTTCATGGGGTCGCTCACCACACCGCCATGCACCGAGGATGTGCGCTGGCTGGTTCTGATGCACCCGCAACAGATTTCGCCGGATCAGCTGGCCATTTTCGAGCGCCTGTACGCACCCAATGCGCGACCCGTGCAGCCGGGTTTTGGCCGCCTGATCAAGGAATCGCGCTAGCCGGGGCGAAGATTTGGGCCTGAACGCAGCGGCACCAGGAGCTCGGTCAGGTTGACGTGGTCATATTCAGCCGCTATCTTGAGCGTGGTGCTTTAAAGTGGCACTTTTCCGGCCTGCGCCTGTCAATACGTCGATCAATACAACTACCTCAAGGAGACAATGATCATGCCTGTCAATCGCTTAGTCATACTATCGCTGCTCGCCGCAACCGTCTTCTCCGCTCCAGTGTTGGCCCAGGATGCGGGTACGCTGAAGAAGATAAAGGACACCGGCGCCATCAGCCTGGGGCACCGCGAATCGTCGATTCCGTTCTCCTATTACGATGACAAGCAGCAGGTCATCGGCTACTCGCAGGAAATCATGCTCAAGGTTGTCGATGCCATCAAGGCCGACCTCAAGCTGTCCAAACTCGAGATCAAGTTGCTGCCGGTGACTTCGGCCAACCGCATCACGCTGATTCAAAACGGTGTCGTCGATATCGAGTGCGGATCGACGACGAACAATACCGAACGCCAGAAACAGGTTTCCTTCTCCAATACCATCTTCATCATCGGCACCAGGCTGTTGACCAAGAAGGATTCGGGAATCAAGGATTTTCCTGATCTGGCGGGCAAGAACGTGGTGACCACGGCAGGGACGACATCCGAGCGCTTGCTGCGCAAGATGAACGAAGAAAAGAACATGAAGATGAACGTGATTTCGGCCAAGGACCACGGCGAATCGTTTCTGACCCTGGAAACCGGCCGCGCCGTGGCCTTCATGATGGACGATGCACTGTTGTTTGGCGAAATTGCCAAGGCCAAGCGTCCAGCAGACTGGGCAGTAGTGGGTACCGCGCAATCCGAGGAAGCCTATGGTTGCATGTTGCGCAAGGACGACCCGGCCTTCAAGAAAGTCGTCGATACGGCAATCGCCAAACTCATGACCTCGGGAGAGATCGTGAAAATCTACGACAAATGGTTCCTGAACCCCATTCCGCCGAAGGGCCTGAATCTCAGCATGCCACTGTCCGACGATATGAAGGCTTTGTACAAGTCGCCGAACGACAAGGCATTCGAGTAATCTACGGCGAACAGGCTGACAGCGGTCCGTCAGCCTGTTCGACTGCACAACGTCCCTTAGGGGCCGTGTTGCGTCAACGCGGGATTCCTGGAGTCAGCCATGGGGTATAACTGGAACTGGGGTGTCTTCCTCCAGCCGTCGGCGACGGGGGACGACACCTATCTTGGCTGGATGCTCTACGGCCTGAAGATGACCATCGGGCTGTCGCTTTCGGCATGGATCATGGCCTTGGTTCTGGGGGCGGTCATCGGGGTCCTGCGTACCGTTCCGAACAAAGCGCTGTCCGGTTTTGCCATGTCCTACGTCGAACTGTTTCGCAATATCCCCCTGCTGGTCCAGCTGTTTCTCTGGTATTTCGTCTTGCCGGAACTCTTGCCTCCCAGCCTGGGTAACGCCTTCAAGCAGAGCAACCCGATTGTCCAGCAGTTCCTGGCCTCGATGCTCTGCCTCGGGTTATTTACCAGCGCTCGCGTCGCCGAGCAGGTACGCTCCGGGATCAATTCGCTGCCGCCCGGCCAGAAGAACGCCAGTCTGGCGATCGGCTTCACGCTGCCCCAAACGTATCGCTACGTCATGCTGCCGATGGCATTTCGCCTGGTAGTGCCGCCGCTGACTTCGGAATTTCTCAATATCTTCAAGAACTCGGCGGTGTGCTCGACCATCGGTCTGCTCGAGCTTGCCGCACAGGGGCGGCAACTGGTCGATTACACGGCGCAGCCCTACGAGTCGTTCATCGCGGTGACGCTGGCCTACATGCTGATCAACGTCGTCGTGATGTTTGCCATGCGCTGGGTTGAAGGCCGTGTCCGAATTCCCGGCTATATCGGAGGCAAATGACATGTACGAATTCGACTGGTCTTCGATTCCCGGTGCCTTGCCCTATCTTGCGCAGGGCATGCGGATTTCCCTGGAAATCACCGTAACTGCGATTCTTGCCGGCATCGTCTGGGGAACGCTGCTGGCCATGATGCGGCTGTCGTCGATCGCACCTCTGTCATGGTTTGCCGCAGGCTATGTCAATCTTTTCCGCGCCGTGCCGCTGGTCATGGTGCTGTTATGGTTTTTCCTTATCATTCCGCATCTGCTTGAAACGCTGTTCGGCGTCCCGCGCGGCAGCGACATGCGCCTTGGATCGGCGATCGCCGGATTTTCGCTGTTCGAAGCCGCCTATTATTCCGAAATCATCCGTGCCGGGATTCAGTCCGTTCCGAAAGGTCAGATGGCGGCAGCCAACGCGCTGGGAATGACTTACGGACAGACGATGCGGCTCGTCGTTCTCCCCCAGGCCTTCCGCAACATGGTCCCCTTGCTGCTGACTCAAGGCATCATCCTGTTTCAGGACACGTCGCTGGTTTACGTATCTGCGCTTGCCGATTTCTTTGGCGCAGCCTACAAGGTCGGTGATCGTGACGGGCGACTGGTCGAAATGCTGCTTTTCGCCGGCGCCGTTTATTTCGTGATCTGTTTTGCCTTTTCGCAACTCGTGCGCCACTACCAGAAAAAACTCAAGACGGCTTGATGTTCCGACAGGCGCCCCAGGAGAACACCGATGATTTCAATGAACAATGTCAGCAAGCATTACGGTGCTTTTCAGGTGCTGACCGACTGTACGACGCACGTGAATAAGGGCGAAGTGATCGTGGTCTGCGGTCCTTCGGGGTCGGGGAAATCGACGCTAATAAAATGCGTGAACGGTCTGGAGCCGTTCCAAAGCGGCCAGATCACGGTGAACGGCGTTTCGGTCGGCGATCCGAAAACCAACCTGTCGAAACTGCGTGCGCATGTGGGGATGGTTTTCCAGAACTTCGAACTGTTCCCGCACATGTCCATCATCGAGAATCTGACCATCGCCCAGATCAAGGTGCTTGGCCGTAGCAAGCCAGAGGCAGAAGTAAAGGGCATGCAGCTTCTTGACCGCGTCGGACTGAAAGTGCAGGCGCTGAAATATCCCGGGCAACTGTCCGGCGGGCAACAGCAGCGCGTGGCGATAGCACGTGCGCTGGCCATGGATCCGATCTGCATGCTGTTCGACGAGCCGACCTCGGCGCTCGATCCCGAGATGATCAACGAGGTACTCGACGTTATGACCGAGCTGGCGCAGGAAGGCATGACCATGATGTGCGTGACGCACGAAATGGGCTTTGCCAAACGCGTCGCGCACCGAGTGATCTTCATGGATCAGGGCCGCATCGTCGAAGACGACAGCAAGGAGGAATTCTTTGCCCATGCGCGTTCAGAGCGGGCGCAGCAGTTCCTGGCGAAGATTCTGCATCACTGAGATTTTCCCCGCATTCATGCGAGGCCTTCAACGGCCCGTCTGCAAATTGCCCCGAGCAACGGTTGCGGCATCCTGCCCAAATAACACGCGTTTGGCCGCGTCATCGACGACCGGTGCGGTATTGATCGTCGCGGCGCGGGCGTATGCACTCTCGGTAGCCGGGCGTTGCCGCACGCGATCAAACCATCGCGACAGGTGTTCAAAGTCCGCCAGTTGCTGCCGTTGCCGCTGATGTGGAACGATCCACGGATAACAGGCCATGTCGGCAATCGAATACTCCCCGGCGATAAAATCCCGGCCATCGGCAAGTTGCTTGTTCAACACGGCGTACAGGCGCGAAGTCTCCTTCACATAGCGATCGATCGCATAGGGGATCTGTTCTGGCGCGTACTGGCAGAAATGGTGGTTCTGGCCGGCCATCGGACCGAGCCCGCCCATCTGCCAGAAAAGCCATTGCAGTACGACCTTCCGGCCACGCAAATCCTGCGGGATGAAGCGCTTGGTCTTGTCGGCAAGGTAAAGCAGGATGGCCCCGGACTCGAACACCGGTAGCGCCCCTCCACCATCGGACGGGGCGTGATCGACAATCGCCGGGATGCGATTGTTGGGTGAAATGCGCAGGAATTCAGGCGCGAACTGCTCGCCCTTGCCGATGTTCACCGGGACGATGCGATAGGGCAGTCCGGCCTCTTCCAGGAACAGCGTGACCTTGTGTCCGTTGGGGGTCGTCCAGTAATAGAAATCGATCATGATGACGCTCCGTTCCGGTCAGGCGGCAAGACAGACATTTTGAGCAGGCAGCGAATTGATGATGCCGATAATACGGCGAAATCCTTCTATGAGCGATTTCAAGGCATTCCCGTCCGCGACGATCCGGCTTGCACCACCGGTGGACGTGCAAAGATCTGACGTGGTTCCACAGGCATGTAGATGTTGGCTGCGCGCGGATCGTGATTGTGCGATCATTGCGTCTCCTTGGGCGTATGCAAGGGCCATTTTCAGTCTCTCATGGCGCCATGCCGCTTTGTTTCCCGGGAGAACGAGATGATTTTCGAACAAATCGCAACCGGTGGCTGCCAGTCCTACCTGATCGGCTGCAACGAATCCAGCGGGGCGGCGCTGATCGACCCCGAAATCAGCCAGATCGACCACTACATTGCGCTTGCTGCCCGGGACGGCCTTCGTATCCGCTACGTGATCGACACCCACACCCACGCCGATCATTTCTCTGCGACCCGGCAACTCGCACGGCAACTTGGGGTGCCCGTGGTCATGCACCGGGCGAGTTCCGCACCGTTTGTCGATATGCGGATCGGCGATGGCGAAATGATCATCGTCGGCAAGCTGCGCTTGCACGCGATCCATACACCCGGCCACACGCGCGATTCGATGTGCCTTCGGGTCGAAGACCGTTTGTTTACGGGCGATACTCTGTTGATCGGTGCGACCGGCCGCACCGATCTGCCGACCGGCGACCCGGAAGCGCTTTTTGACAGCCTGTTCCATCGCATTCTGCGGCTGGACGCGGACGTCAAGGTATTTCCGGCGCACGATTACAAGGGTCGGCGAAATTCGACGATAGGGCAGGAACTCGCCACCAATCCACGCCTGCAGACGCGCGAACGCGCCGCCTTCGCCGAGATGATGCGCAATCTCGATCTCTCCATGCCGACGCATATTACCGAGGCGCTGCGCACCAACATGAGTGGGGGAAAATCCGTCGCGCAGTTGCTCGCCGAAGCCGCTGCTCGCGTGCCGTTCATGTCGCTCGAAGAACTCAGGGCGCGCATCCAAGCGGCGGAAGATGACCTGATCGTGCTCGACGTGCGTGAGCGCGAAGCCTACGAAAGCGGCCATATACCCGGGGCACGGGTGCTGCCCCGCGGCCAATTGGAACTGCGCGTCAATCAGGAACTCCCGGACCCAACCCGGCGCGTCCTCACCTGTTGCGAACTGGGTTATGTGTCAACGCTCGCTGCGTCCACATTGCGTGAGATCGGATTCCTGCACACGGTGGCGCTGGACGGCGGGATGAAAGCCTGGCGCGAGGCAGGCTATCCGGTCAAAGTGGGGCGCGAACCGCAATAACCGCAATCCGTCTCCATGGGGTGGAACGGCCGTCAAAGTATGCAGTCCAACGGTACGCCGACCAGCGGCCTGCAGGTACGGTCAAGATAAGCGCGCGCTTCGCTTGTCACCGGACTTTCCCTCACAAAGCGCAACAAGGAGAAAACCATGGGACTACACATTGGCGATGAAGCGCCGGATTTCAGCGCGCCGACGACCGAAGGCACGATTCGCTTCCATGAATGGATCGGCGACAGTTGGGTCATTCTGTTCTCGCACCCGAAGGACTTCACTCCCGTTTGCACTACAGAATTGGGTTACCTCGCCCGCCTGAAGCCGGAATTCGACAAGCGCAATACCAAAGTCATCGGCCTGTCGATCGACAGCGTCGACGACCACCGCCGCTGGGCCGGCGATATCGCCGAGACGCAGGGAACCGCGCTGAATTACCCGCTGATCGGCGATACCGATCTTGTCGTTGCCAAGCTTTATGACATGATCCATCCCAACGCCAGCGGCAATGCCGCCAGCCGCACGGCGGTGGACAACGCCACGGTGCGCTCGGTATTCCTGATCGGGCCCGACAAGAAAATCAAACTCACGATGACCTACCCAATGAGCGCCGGACGCAACTTCGACGAGGTACTGCGCGCGCTGGACGCCGTCCAGCTCAATGCGAAGCATACGGTCGCTACGCCGGTTAACTGGCGTCCGGGAGAGGACGTGATCATCCCCACCTCAGTCTCCGAGGAAGCGGCCAAGGCCAAGTACCCGGGCGGCTGGAAAACACTGAAGCCCTATCTGCGCTTCGTACCGCAACCAAAGTAGATCGGGGCACCGCAGGGAATGGCAGGGCGAAGCCGCATTCATGTCGCCTGAGAATAACAATCAGAACTGTAATAAAAAATCGCGAACAAGCCTGCTAGAATAAAAATGCTAATGCATACAAGGAGAGCGTCATGATCAGGAGCCGTAGCTGGAGCAATGCTTTGCTCTGTTTGAGTTTCACTGCGATGTTTGTCGCTCTGCCGGCAAAGGCGCAGCAGGTGACTGGCACGCCGGGTTCGCCCAGCGCCACAACGAGCATCAGCGGCAAGCAGTTGCCGGCGCCGGATCCGAAATTCGGCGGCGTCATCAAGGACGACGCGCTGCAGTCCAAGTCCTGGTGGGCGCCACGCATTGTGCCTCCGAAGGGCGCACCCAACGTCCTGCTGATCATCACCGACGACGCCGGCTTCGGCGTGCCCAGCACCTTCGGCGGCGTGATTCCGACGCCGACGATGGACCGCATCGCCAATGAAGGCTTGCGTTACAACCGTGTCTTCTCCACCGCGCTGTGCTCGCCGACGCGCGCCGCGCTGATCACCGGGCGCAACCACCACTCGGCCGGTTTCGGCGTGATCTCCGAGCAGTCGACCGGCTTCCCCGGTTACAACAGCATCATCGGCAAGGACAAGGCGACGATCGGCCGCATCCTGCTCGACAACGGCTACAGCACCTCCTGGTTCGGCAAGAATCACAACACACCGGCCTTCGCCGCCAGCCAGGTCGGTCCGTTTGACCAGTGGCCGACCGGCATGGGCTTCGAGTACTTCTTCGGCTTCGTCGGCGGGGACGCGAACCAGTGGCAGCCGAACCTGTTCCGCAACACAACGCAGATCTATCCCTTTGAAGGCAAACCGGGCTGGAACCTGATCACCGGTATGGCCGACGATGCGATCGACTACATTTCGCGGATCCACCAGACCGATCCAAGCAAGCCGATCTTCATCAAGTACGCGCCCGGTGCGACGCACGCCCCGCACCATCCGACCAAGGAGTGGGTGGACAAGATCCGCGCGATGCATCTCTTCGACGACGGTTACAACAAACTGCGCGAGACCATCTTCGAGAACCAGAAGAAGCTTGGCGTGATCGCCAAGGACTCGAAACTGACGCCGTGGCCGGATGAAGTTCTGAAGCCCTGGGATCAGCTTAGCGCCGAGGAGAAGAAGCTGTTCATCCGCCAGGTTGAGGTCTTCGCCGCCTACGCCGCCTACAGTGACCACGAGATCGGCCGCGTCATCCAGGCTTTCCAGGATGTCGGCAAGCTCGACAACACGCTGGTCATCTACATCAACGGCGACAACGGCACCAGCGCCGAGGGCGGGCCGTTGGGCACGCCCAACGAGGTGGCCTTCTTCAACGGCCTCAACGAGATCCCGGTCGACGTGCAGATGAAGTTCTACGACGTGTGGGGCACCGAACAGACGTACAACCACATGTCGGCCGGCTGGTCGTGGGCTTTTGACACGCCGTTCGACTGGTTCAAGCAGAACGCGTCCAGGCTCGGCGGCATTAACCAGAACATGGTCGTGTCGTGGCCGGCGCGCATCAAGGACAAGGGTGGGCTGCGCGAACAGTTCATCCACGTGATCGACGTCGTGCCGACCATCCTTGAAGCGGCGGGCATCAAAGCGCCGGAAATGGTCGATGGCATCAAGCAGGCGCCGATCGAAGGCACCAGCTTCGCTTACACCTTCGACGCCAAGAACGGCAAGATGGCGTCGAAGCACAAAACCCAATACTTCGAGATGATGGGGCAGTGGGCACTGTACGACGAAGGCTGGCTACTGAGCACGAAGGTCAACCGTGCACCCTGGCAGGCGTTCGGCACGGCCAACCCGGATCCGCTGAACAACCAGGTGTTCCAGCTCTACGACCTGAGCAAGGACTTCAGCCAAGCCAACGATATTGCCGCGCAACACCCGCAGAAGGTCAAGGAGATGCGCGAGAAATTCCTTGCCGAAGCGAAGAAATATCAGGTCTTGCCGCTTGACGCCTCGGTGGCGGCACGCCTCGTCGCGCCGCGGCCCAATATCACCGCCGGCCGTACCGAGTTCGTTTACACGCGGCCGATGGTCGGTCTACCGCAGGGCGATTCTCCAGCCCTGCTGAACGCGTCCTACACGATCACCGCCGACATCGACGTGCCGCAAGGCGGCGCTGACGGCATGATCCTGACTTCGGGCGGGCGCTTCGCCGGTTACGGCTTCTACCTGCTCAAGGGGAAGCCGGTGTTTCTGTGGAACATGGTTGATCTCGAGCGTATCAAGTGGGAAGGCGCGGAGGCGCTCGCCCCAGGCCGGCACACCGTCGAGTTCGACTTCAAGTATGACGGCCTGGGCGCCGGAACGCTGGCGTTCAACAACATGAGCGGTCTGGCGAGGCCGGGAACCGGCACGCTCAAGGTGGACGGCAAGGCGGTCGCCACCAAGACAATGCCCAAGACGCTGCCGATGATCCTGCAGTGGGACGAGAGCTTCGATATCGGCTCGGATACGCTGACCGGCGTGAATGACGCCGACTACAAGCCACCGTTCCCGCTGACCGCCAAGCTGAACAAGCTGACGATCAAGGTGGATCGTCCGCAACTGTCTCCCGAGGACATCAAGAAGTTCGAGGCAGCGATGAAGAAAGTCGAATCCGCCCGCGAGTAAGCCACTGACGAGCGGCAGGGTACAGGCGCGGATTGAAGGATTGAAGCGCCGACAAAAGCTGGTGTCGCCTCTGTAGCAGGAGGCGAAATCAGCTTTCTTTTTGATAGGTACCGACCAGCTGTGCTTCCGCGATGATGTGCCCTTGCATGGCCTGCTCAAGGACCTTCTTCGTTGGCTTGTCAAGGTCGGGCAGCACGACGTCAAGCGCGTAGAGTTTGTGAAAGTAGCGGTGCCGGCCGATCGGAGGGCAGGGGCCACCGTAGCCGGTCCGGCGCCAGTCGTTGCTTCCCTCCAGCGTACCTGCTGGCAGCGTCTTCACGGCTTCGGGCAGCCCGGTACTGTTTGCCGGCAGGTTATACAGCACCCAATGAACCCAGGTCATGCGCGGCGCGGCCGGGTCCGGCGCGTCGGGGTCGTCAACGATCAGAACCAGACTCCTGGTGCCCGCTGGCGCACTTGACCAGGATAGCGGCGGAGAGATGTCCTTCCCTTCGCAGGTATGAACGCGTGGAATTGATCCGTTGTGATCGAATGCGCTTGAAGTAATATTCATGGTCATGTTCGCTCCTACATGATTGATTGCGGCCAGGCAGCCAAAAGCAAGCAGGTGTGCTGGTAGACGGGCAAACAGGGCGACAACGCCCATCTCACGAGAAGACTTCGACGACGGCATTGCGGTTCAGCTTGCCAACGCCGGTGAGCGGCAGTTCTGTAGCCGGCCGGATTTGTTTCGGAACCTTGTAATCGGCCAGATGATCCCGGCAAAAAGCTTTGAGTTCGTCCTCTGCGGCGCTCATGCCAGCGTGAAAGACCACCAGCGCAACCGGCGCCTGCCCCCATTTCGGATCGGGAATTCCCGCGCATAGCGCTCCGGCAACTGCGGGGTGTTTCATCAGGGCGTTTTCGATCTCTTCCGGGGAAATGTTCTCTCCTCCGGAGATGAACATGTTGTCCGCCCGTCCCCTGATGTACAGCAAGCCGTCCGGATCCTGCTGGGCCAAATCACCGGTATAGATCCAGCCGTCCTCTTGGATGACTTTCCCGGTACGCGCCGGATCGTTCAGATAGCCGTCAAAGTTATGCGAACTGCGCAGACACAAAACGCCGATTTCACCATGCTCGACTTCGGCTCCCGATTCCTGATTGATGATTTTGGAGTCGCAATGAAACATCGACGTGCCGATGCTCGCCGAATTGTCGAGCAGTTCGTCCATCGAATCCGAACGGGCAACGTAGCCGCAGTTGGAGGGGCCGGCCTCCGTCATTCCGTAAGTCTGGCTGATGGGGACGCCCTTGTCGAGGAAGACTTTCATCACCGCTTTCGAGCACGGCGCGGCGGCGGTGATGATCCCCTTCAATCGCGAAAAATCGGTTTCGGCAAATTTCGGATGGGCGATCAGGAATTGCAGCATGGCTTCGACCGCGCCAAAATTCTCGACGCGCCCTTCATGAATCAGATCGAGCACCAGGCCGGGATTGAAATCGCGCATCAGGACGCTGGTAATGCCCGCATGATAAAGCGGCGTAAAGGTGTTCCACCCGCCGATGTGAAAGAACGGAAAAGTGATCAGCACGGTCCTGAAAGCACCCACGATGCCGGTAGCCAGGATGTCGAACGAATTCCAGACCATCTGCCGATGAGACACGATGCAGATCTTCGGCACGGCGGTCGTTCCACCCGTATGGACGTACAGGCAGCGATCATTCATCGCCAGCGGAATGTTCACCTCGCGTGGATCGGTCTTCAAGATCACG